>NZ_JALQDD010000028.1:0-96379 GCF_023631405.1 Caballeronia sp. GAWG2-1 | reverse complement strand
TGATAGTGCGGATCTCCCGTGTGAAAGTAGGTAATCGTCAGGCTCCTCATGCAGCAACAAAAACCCCACCCCCAAACAGGTGGGGTTTTTGCATTTCTGCGGCGCATGGCGTGCGAGAGAACACGACGTCAACGCATCCAATAGCGTCAGGCACGTTATAAGCTTCGAAGGCTGTGATTCTGTCGGTAGAATGGCAACGCAAGGTTGTCCATGCCGAACGATTAGGCTGACCTCTGGAGCGCATATGAGAACGAGTCTGTTGATCGCCGCCGTGAGCGTCTCGCTGCTATTCGCAGCCTGCGGCAAGAAGAACGATGCGAGCGAGTCCAGTCTGGGCGACGCCATTTCCGCCGATATGAAAACAGATCGCGGGCTTCTGTGTCTGAATCGCAGTGGACGTGGCCCGTACACATTTCCATCGGCCTATACGAGTCGCGATCTCAACGAATATTCCGGCGCCGCGCTGCGTGAGCAACTCGCGGCGCTCGAAAAAAGCGGACTTATCGCGCGCTCCGCGGCGACGCCCGCCAATGCCAATGCCAAGCAAAATGGCATTGCATATAGCCTGACGGGCGAAGGGCAAAAGTACGCGGTTGAAACCACGCGTCCGGCTGGCGACCCGAACGCCACCAGCGATTCCCGTGTCTGGATGCTGTGCTACGCGCACGTCAAGCTCGACAAGGTCGTCAGTTGGACAGAGCCTGATCCCACCGCGCATCGTTCGGACGTCACCTACACCTATAAGCTCGATAATCCCGCGTCGTGGGTCGACGACCGCGACATCAAGCGCGCTTTCCCCGACCTGACCGCCGCCGATCGCGAAGCGGGCGAGACCAAGCTGCACGTCACGCTCGAACAGCGTACCGATGGCTGGGTGCGCGTGGATTGAGGAACTTCGCGCAAGCCAGGCCGAGCGACGACGCGCCATCGGGTCCGCCACGCATGTCCGATGTAGCGGCGCTCGCGGGCGTCTCGAAAATGACGGTATCGCGCGTGCTCGCGGGACACAGCGTTGCCCTGGCGACTCGCGAGCGCGTGCAGAAAGCCATCGAAGAACTCGGTTATGTAGCGGATGCCGCCGCCGGTGCGCTTTCATCCGGGCGGTCGGAATTCGTTGCCGTGCTCGTGCCGTCGCTCGCAAGCTCCAACTTCTCCGATACGGTGCGCGGTCTGTCCGCGTCGCTCGAACCGCATGGCTTGCAACTGCTGATCGGCGATACCGACTACGACTTGCAGCGCGAAGAACGCATCGTGCGTTCGATGCTGCGTTACCAACCACGCGCCATCGCTCTGACCGGCTCGCGTCACACGGACGCCGCCCGCGTTTTGTTGCGCCGCTCCGGCGTACCTGTCGTGGAAATGTGGGATGCGCCCGCCGAGCCGATCGATTCCGCCGTCGGTTTCTCCAACGTCAGCGCCGCGCGCGCGATGGTGCGCCATCTCGCGGAACGCGGCCATCAACGCATCGGATTTCTGGGTGGCGCGAGTGAGCTGGACAGGCGCGGCCTCGACCGGCTCAAGGGCTTTCGTTCGCAGATGAAGGCGTTCGGTCTCGACGATACCCGCGTCATCCGACTAGGCGACTCGCCGATCACGATGAGCCACGGCGGCCCTGCGATGACCGCGCTGCTCGAAGCATGGCCGGATACGCAAGCCGTGATGTGCGTGAGCGACATGTCCGCGTTCGGCGCGATAATGGAATGCCACAGGCGCGGGCTTCGCGTGCCGCAGGACATCGCCATTGCGGGCTTCGGCAACTTCGAAGTCGCCATGTGCTGCACGCCGTCGATCACAACCGTTTCCGTCGATGCTTACGGCATCGGTTCGCGCACGGGCGCGACGCTGCTCGAAGCGATCGAAGCGCGCGATCGCGGAGTGATGGAGGGGATGGGCAAGAAGGTACGCGTCGGTTATTCGGTATTGGCGCGCGAGAGTGCTTAGGCGCATACCGAAGTAACTCGAACGCTGCGATGAACAACCCGCCCGTGTTACCGGTAACATAACGCAATCGAAAACCACGGAGACAACCCCATGCCCCAGCATCCAACTCGCCGTCTACGTAGCCAGGAATGGTTCGACGATCCCTCGCACGCCGACATGACCGCGCTCTATGTCGAGCGCTTCATGAACTACGGCCTTACGCGCGAGGAACTGCAATCGGGCAGGCCGATCATCGGTATCGCTCAGACGGGTAGCGATCTCGCGCCATGCAATCGCCACCATATCGAGCTTGCCGAGCGCACGAAAGCCGGTATTCGCGATGCGGGCGGCATTCCCATGGAGTTCCCCGTGCATCCGCTCGCGGAGCAAAGCCGCCGTCCGACCGCCGCGCTCGATCGCAACCTGGCCTATCTCGGTCTCGTCGAAGTGCTGCACGGCTTCCCGCTCGATGGCGTCGTTCTCACGACCGGCTGTGACAAGACCACGCCCGCATGTCTGATGGCAGCGGCGACCGTCGATCTGCCGGCCATCGTGCTGTCAGGCGGGCCGATGCTCGACGGCTGGTACGAAGGAAAGCGCGTCGGCTCGGGCACGGTCATCTGGCATGCACGCAATCTGCTTGCGGCAGGCGAGATCGATTACGAAGGCTTCATGCAACTCACGACCGCATCGTCGCCGTCCATCGGCCATTGCAACACCATGGGCACCGCGCTCTCCATGAACAGCCTCGCCGAAGCGCTCGGCATGTCGCTGCCGACTTGCGCGAGCATTCCCGCCGCATATCGCGAGCGCGGTCAGATGGCGTATGCGACGGGCAAGCGCATCGTCGACATGGTGCGCGAGGACTTGCGGCCATCGCAGATCATGACGCGCGAGGCTTTCCAGAACGCGATCGTCGTGGCGTCGGCGCTGGGTGCATCGACCAATTGCCCGCCGCATCTGATCGCGATTGCGCGTCATATCGGTATCGAATTGAGTCTGGAGGATTGGCAGCGTTATGGCGAAGACGTGCCGCTGATCGTGAACTGCATGCCTGCTGGAGAGTATCTCGGCGAGAGTTTTCATCGCTCGGGCGGGGTGCCGGCCGTGCTCAGGCAACTCGATGCGGCCGGTCTCATCGAGCGCGCGTGTCGGACGGTATCGGGCCGCAGCATCGGCGAAATCGCGGACGACGCGCCCGCCGCCGACCGCGAAGTCATCCGCACGGCCGACGATCCGCTCAAGCACGGCGCGGGCTTCATGGTGCTGTCGGGCAATTTCTTCGACAGCGCGATCATGAAGATGTCCGTGGTCGGCGAGGCCTTCACGAAGACCTATCTCAGCAAGCCGGGCGAAGAGAACGTGTTCGAAGCGCGCGCCATCGTTTTCGATGGACCGGAGGATTACCATCGGCGCATCAACGATCCCGCGTTGAACATCGACGAGCATTGCATTCTCGTGATTCGCGGCTGCGGCACGGTGGGTTATCCGGGCAGCGCGGAAGTGGTCAACATGGCGCCGCCTGCGGAAATGATCAAGCGCGGCATCGATTCCTTGCCTTGTCTCGGCGACGGCAGGCAAAGCGGTACGTCGGCGAGTCCGTCCATTCTCAACATGTCGCCGGAAGCGGCCGTCGGCGGCGGTCTCGCGCTCTTGCGTACGGGCGACCGGATTCGCGTGGACCTGAATGCGCGTTCGGTGAACGTGCTGATCGAGGAAGGCGAACTCGAAAGCCGCCGCACGCATGCCGCGTTCGCCACGCCGCCCGCGCAAACGCCGTGGCAGGAGTTGTATCGGCAGACGGTGGGGCAGTTGTCGACGGGCGGGTGTCTCGAGCCCGCGACCTTGTATTTGAAGGTGATCGAGACGCGCGGCAATCCGCGTCATTCGCACTGAAGAGGAGACGCTCATGGCCTATGCAATCTATCCGAGCCTCGTAGACCGACATGTCGTCGTGACGGGCGGCGGCAGCGGAATTGGCGCATCCATCGTCGAGGCGTTCGCGAAGCAAGGGGCGCGCGTGTCGTTCATCGATGTCGCCGAAACCGACGCGCGCGAACTCGAACAGGCGCTCGCCAGCGAGAAGCACGCGCCGAAATTTTACCGTTGCGATCTGCGCGATACGGCCGCCATCGAAGCCATATTCGACGACATGATCGCGGCGGCGGGACCGCTCGATGCGCTCGTCAACAACGCCGCCAACGACGACCGCCATCGATGGGACGACGTGAGCGCCGCGTATTGGGACGAGCGCATGGCCGTGAATCTGCGGCATCAGTTCTTTTGCGCGCAGGCGGCGGCCAAGAGCATGCGCGCGAACCGGCGCGGCTCGATCATCAACATGGGTTCGATTTCGTGGCATCTCGCGCTGCCGGAACTCACGCTCTACATGACGGCGAAGGCGGCTATCGAAGGCCTCACGCGCGGATTGGCGCGCGATCTCGGCGCGCACGGCATTCGCGTGAATACCGTGATTCCGGGCGCCGTGCGAACGCCGCGTCAGATGAAGCTGTGGCAGTCGCCCGACAGCGAGGCCGCGCTTCTCGCGCAGCAGTGTCTGCACGAGCGGATCGATCCGGAACACGTCGCGCGGATGGTGCTCTTTTTGGCATCCGACGATGCGGCGCGCTGCACGGGGCGCGATTATTTTGTCGATGCGGGATGGTTTGGAACCTGAGCGTTACGGCCAGGACGTTCCATGTGTCGTCTGCCCGTAACGTAACGTACACGGCACCTCACACCCGCGCGTCGCGCCCACGCATTGCACGCGGCGTCGCCTTCACCTTCGGCACGCTGCTGGTTTCGATGTAATGCTGCACGCGTTCGGCCGCGTCGTAGTAGCCGCGTTCATCGAGCCAATGCCAGACTGCCGCGAGGAAGAGCCCGAGGCCCGTATGGCCGCAATGGGCGATGAAATCCGCGACGCCTTCGGCCAGCGCGGCATCGCGCCCGGGCTCCTGCAGTGCGCTCGCCACGTGAGAGGCGCTGCGCGACACGAGCATGGCGTGCATCGAGAAAAGTTGCGGATTGAACGTGCGTGCAGCGTGACTGCGTTGTTTACTGCCCATCATCGGGCCCCCGGTTTCGAAAGTGCGGTGTACGGCGCGCTCGGTCCTGAACTGCTAGATGAGAAACGAGCGCGCGCCACCGATGGTCTATTTGGATTGTTCGTGACGCCTGTGCCGACGTTCGGAGCGGTTCATCGCAAGAAGCGGGCCTACTTTTTCGATTTCGCTGTCCCGCCTTGTGGGATAAGGCAGACGAATACATGCGGCTTTATCCAGACAGCACCTGTCCGAGCGAAAAGACAAGTTTTTCTACATTCCGTAGAATCAATTGCCCGGCGTGCTTAATTCACAGCGAAGCCTAAGAAGCCGCCAACCGCGCATGGCCTGGCCTCAAGCCCGCTGCGCTCAACCGGTCAACTCATGCGCCGTATCCTTGCGAGTCTGTTCAATGCAGGACAGCACGGCCCGCGCGCCGTCGTATGTGCCTTCGCCATGCTGGCCGGCTGCTCCGGCAACACTGTCGCGCAGAGCGAGGAGGCAGCGAGCGCGAGCACCGCGAAGACCGATGTGCAAACCCAGCCGCAGCCGTTGCATCACGCAAAGCACACCGCGTCCGGTTTCGAGAACGACTACGGCCAGTTGCCGCACGAGTCGCTTCTGAAGTGGCGCTGGGAGCGCTTGCGGCAGGGTCTGCCCAAGCCGCCCGCGAACGGCTATCGATTTCCGATGGCGCATCCCGACATCGCCTGGCTCAAGGCCAATCGCACGGAGAACACGCTCACGTGGATCGGCCACGCGAGCGCGCTGCTGCAAATCAACGGCGTGAACATCCTCGCCGATCCGGTGTTCTCTGAACGCGCGTCGCCGTTCTCGTTCGCGGGTCCGAAGCGCAAAACGCCGCCCGGGCTCACACTCGACGAGTTGCCGCACATCGATATCGTGCTGATTTCGCATAATCACTACGATCATCTGGATAAGGCGAGCGTCGAAGCGCTCAACCGGCAGGCGGGCGGCCCGCCGCGCTTTCTGGTGCCGCTCGGCGTGAAGAAGTGGATGAACGACGACGGCATCCAGAACGCGGAAGAACTCGACTGGAGCGACGAAACCCATGTTGCCGGCCTCGATATCTGGTTCGTGCCGAGCCAGCACTGGTCGGCGCGCACGCCCTTCGACCGCGCGGAAACGCTGTGGGGCGGCTGGGTCGTGAAGACGCCGGCGGGCGCGGCGCATCCGTTTTCGTTTTACTTCGCGGGCGACACGGGTTATTCGCCGGACTTTCGCGATATCGGCGCGCGCTTCGGCGGCTTCGACCTTGCGCTCATTCCCATTGGCGCGTACGACCCGCGCTGGTTCATGCACGGCCAGCACGTCGACCCGGAGGAAGCCGTGCGCATCTTCCAGGACGTGCATGCGAAGAAGGCGATCGGCATCCACTGGGGCACGTTCGAACTCACCGACGAGCCGCTCGACGAGCCGCCGCGCCGTCTCGCCGATGCCGTGCGCCGCGCAGGGCTTCCCGCCGATTCCTTCACCGTGCTCAAACACGGCGAAATGATCCGTCTCGATTCCTCCCCCTCAAGGGTTGCCGCAATCAGCCGTTAACCCAGTCAACTGCACTGGCATGTACCGTGCATGGTGCGTGGGACGCCGCGCGCAGTCAGAACGCGCGCGCCGCAAACGATTCAATGCTCGTGACGCCTTCCGACGCGGTTTCATACGGTCCGCGCCGATCGATTACACATGAGGGTTCATCGCGTGAAGCATCTGTCCATCCGGCATCGCATACTGGCGAGTTTCGGCGTCATTCTCTTCCTGATGCTGGTCATGGCCGCGCTGTCCTATACGCTGCTCGGCGGTATCGACCGCGAGGCGAAAAGCCTCGAAGAAGATTCGATGGTCGGTCTTTCGCTGTCCAACGATCTGCGCGCGGCCTGGCTCGAAAGCTACGCCGTGACGCAACGCCTGGTCTTCGCCGATAGCGACGAGGCACTCATTCGCCGCGATAGCGACCGTCTGACGCAAACGCGCGCGACGCTCGACAAGCTCATCGAGAACTACGCGCCGACCGTCCACGAAGAAGACGAGCGCCGCATCTTCGACGAATTCAGGCATCAGCGCGCGCTCTACGCGCCGCTGCAGGACGAAGCGCTGCGCGGTCTCATCGATTCGAAACAAGCCGGCGCCACGGTGTTCAACACGCGCCTGACGCCAGTCTGGGAAGCGGGGCAAAACGCGGCGCGCGCGCTCGTCGACTACAACGAGGCGAGCAACGCGAGTTCGGTCAAGAGCATCCGTCATTCGGTGGGCAAGTCGGAGACGACGCTCGTCGTCATCATGCTGGTGGCGTTGGCCACGGCCGCCGTGCTCGGTTTTCTGCTAATGCGCGCACTGACCGTGCCGATGCTGCGTCTCGTCGATGTCGTCGACAAGATGCGTACGGGCGATTTCACGCAGCGGCTCGACCTCGCGCGCGCCGATGAGTTCGGCACGCTCGAAGCGGGTTTCAACCGCATGACCGACGAACTCACGGGGCTCGTCGGGCAGGCGCAGAAGTCTGCGCTGCAAGTGACGACATCGGTCTCCGAAATCGCCGCCACCGCACGCGAGCAGCAAGCGACCGCGAGCGAGACTGCGGCAACCACGACGGAAATCGGCGCGACGTCACGCGAGATCTTCGCGACGGCGCGCGATCTCGTACGCACGATGAACGAAGTGTCGGGCGTCGCGGAGCAGTCGGCGACGCTCGCGGGCACGGGTCACGCCGGACTCACGCGCATGGAGGAAACCATGCGGCACGTGATGGAAGCGGCCGGTTCGGTGAACGGCAAGCTCGCGATCCTCAACGAGAAGGCGGGCAACATCAATCAGGTCGTCGCGACCATCACGAAGGTGGCGGACCAGACGAACCTGCTTTCGCTGAACGCGGCCATAGAAGCGGAAAAAGCCGGCGAGTACGGACGCGGCTTCGCGGTGGTGGCCACCGAGATTCGGCGTCTTGCGGATCAAACCGCGGTCGCGACCTTCGATATCGAACAAATGGTCAAGGAGATTCAGTCTTCCGTCGCGGCGGGCGTGATGGGCATGGACAAGTTCTCGGAGGAAGTGCGGCGGGGCATGCTCGACGTGCAGCAAGTCGGCGGGCAACTGTCGCAGATCATCCATCAAGTGCAGACGCTTGCGCCGCGCGTGTCGATGGTCAACGAAGGCATGCAGACGCAGGCAGCCGGCGCGGACCAGATTTCTCAGGCGCTCTCGCAATTGTCGGAAGCCGCGCAGCAGACGGCGGAGTCGTTGCGTCAATCGACTCAGGCCATCGACGACCTGACGCATGTCGCCAACGGTCTGCGCACCGGCGTATCGCGCTTCAAGGTGGCCGCGTAAAGCGGCGCGCGCCATGCTCTTCGTCCAGTTCACGCTCGGCTCCGATCGCTATCTGCTCGACAGCGCGCAGATCGAGCGCATGTTGCCGCTCGCGCCGTTGAAGGCGCTGCCCGGCGCGCCGGAGTGGGTTGCGGGCCTGTTCGATTACGAAGACGCGCCCGTGCCCGTGCCCGTGATCGATGTCGCGGCGCTGGCGCTCGGGCGCGCGTCGCGCGAACGCTTGTCGACGCGGCTCGCGCTCGTCGCATACAAGCGCGACGGCGCGCACGATTCGACGACGCATCGACTGGGTCTCGTGCTCGAACAGGCAACCCGAACCGTCAAGCTCGATACCGCCGCGTTTGCCGATGCGGGCATCGACACGCCGCACGCACGCTATCTCGGTCCCGTCGCGCGCGATGAAGCAGGCCTGCTGCAATGGGTGCGCATGGAACATTTGTTGCCGCTCGACGTGCAGGCGTTGCTCTTTGCCGAGAGCACATCATGAACGAAGACAACACGCGCCGCTTTACCGAGCTGCTGCATCGGACGATCGGGCTCGACGCCGAGTCTATCGGCACGAACGCGGTGATGCGCGCGGTGCGCGAGCGCTTCGATGCATCGCGCGCGGTGACGCTCGACGATTACTACCACGCCGTATCGAACGATCCCGCGCTGATGCAGGAACTGATCGAAACGGTCGTCGTGCCGGAGACGTGGTTCTTTCGCGATCCCGAGGTCTATACGGCGCTCGCGCGGCTTGCGCGCATTCGTCTGTCGGAGCGCCCTTCGAACCCCGTGCGCGTGCTGAGCCTGCCCTGCTCGACGGGCGAGGAAGCCTATTCGGTGGCGATGGCCTTGAGCGATGCAGGCATCGCGGCGGACCGCTTCGTCATCGAGGCTATCGACGTAAGCGAGCGCGCGTTGTCGCATGCGCGCCGCGCGCACTATGGACGCAATGCGTTTCGTGGCCGCGCGCTGGGTTTTCGTGACCGGCATTTTCGCGCGACCGAAGACGGCTGGCAGCTCGACGAGCGCATGGCGCGCTGTGTGCGCTTCACGCAAGCCAATCTGTTTCAACTCGATGCGCGCATGTTCGAACGCTTCGACTTCATTCTGTGCCGCAACGTGCTGATCTACTTCGATCGCGAGACGCAGAGCGCCGCGTTGCGCGTGCTCGACAGCTTGCTGGCCGACGGCGGCATGCTCTTCATCGGACCTGCTGAAACGGGTCTCCTGATGCGCGAAGGCATGAGTCCCGCGAACATTCCGCTGGCTTTCGCGTTCAGAAGGCCCGAGCGCGAGATCGTGAATGCCACTCCTCCGATAAAGCCCGCGGCATCCGGCGAATTCGTCATGCCTGCATGGGCGCGAGGCGCTACGCGTGTGGACTCGTCGAAGGTATCCGTGTCGAAGCCGATGGCGTTTGCAGCGCCTGCAATGGCGTTGCATCGAACCTCGACACCGGTGAGCGTCAAGCCGGCGCCGGCCTCGACGCCAACGCCAACGTCAACGCCAACGCTCGCGCAAGCCCACGCTCTCGCCGATGCCGGTTCGCTGATCGAAGCCGAATCCATCGCGCGCGGGTGGTTGCACAAGCACCCGGCAAGCGCGGATGCGTACTATCTGCTCGGCGTGATCGCCGATGCCCGCAACGCGCACGACGAATCGCGCGCGCATTATCGCCGCGCGCTTTATCTCGATCCGACGCATCGCGAAGCGCTCACGCATCTTGCCGCGCTGCTTCAACTCGATGGCGACACGGACCGCGCGCGCATCATGCTGGCTCGCGCCGAACGCAGCGCCGAGAGCGCGCGATGAACGCCCGCACGCCGCTCATTCCCGATGTCATCGACGACTGCTGGAACCGCATCGGCGTGCGCGGCGACGGCTCGTGTCCGAAGCTCGAACGGTACGTGCATTGCCGTAATTGCCCGGTCCATGAGTCGGCGGCGGCGCGCGTGCTCGATCGTGTCGATGCGGTTTCGGTCGTCGAGCGCTTCAAGGGCGACGCAAAACGAACGCGCGACGCAGCCGATGCCGTTTCGTATCTCGTGTTTCGCATCGGCGGCGAATGGCTCGGCTTGCCGACCGCGTGTTGTGCGCAGGTCGCGCAACTTCGGCCGGTGCATACGTTGCCGCATCGGCGTAACCGCGCGGTGCTCGGCGTCGTGAACGTGCGTGGACGTTTGCTGGTATGCGTGTCGCTGGCGCGTCTCTTCGGTATTGAGGAAAGCGTGGCGAAAGCGGTTTCGAAATCGCAAGTTGTCGATGCACGCGAACTCGGCCGTCTGCTCGTCGTTCAGCGGCATCGGCATGACGCGCACGCGGATGGCGAAGGACCGCTCGCTTTTCCCGTCGATGCCGTCGATGGCGTGCATCGCTTTTCGGCCGCGCGTTTGCAGCCGGTGCCCGCGACGCTCGCGCAACGTCATGCGTCGCATACGCAGGCGCTTGCGCCGTTCAAGGATACGACCGTCGGCTTGCTCGATGCCGAACGTCTCATCGACAGTCTCGACGGGAGTCTCGGATGACGAGTGCCGATCCCGGACGCCGCTCGCTGCTCGACCTGTTTCAGGAGGAAGCGCGCGCGCAGGCGCAGATTCTTTCCGATGGCCTCATCGCGCTGGAACGCGCGCCGAACGATCCGGTCACGCTCGAAGCGTGCATGCGCGCGGCGCATTCGCTTAAGGGCGCGGCGCGCATCGTCGGTGTGCCGGTCGGCGTGACGCTCGCGCATGTGATGGAGGACTGTTTCGTCGCGGCGCAGGAAGCGCGCGTGACGCTCGATGCGGTCTATATCGACATGCTCTTGTGCGGCGTGGATATGATCGTGCGGATCGGTCAGGCGGAAGAAATCGACGCGCAGACGACGCTGGAAAGCGAGGTGAATGCGTTTGTCGAGGGGTTGAATGCGCGTTTGGTGGGCGATTCGGATGGATCGCGCGAGTTGGCGTTGGCAACGTCCACGGCCGATGAGACGGACATGCTTCGCCTAGGCGCAACGTATGATGTTTCGTCGCGCGATCGTGCAAACGATGAGCCTCGTTCGCACACACCGCGTCATACGCATTCCGCAATGCGCTCGAACGAAGCTCACGCGCTTCACGCAAGCGATGAATCGAATCTCACATCGCGTTCTGACGAAGCCCACACGCTGCGCGCAAGCGCCGAAACGCATCGTTCACGAGCGTCGCAAGAAGCATCCCGCCCAACCGAAGCCCGCATGCTTCGCGTGCGCGCCGAAACTCTCGACCGCCTGTTGAGTCACTCCGGCGAGACGCTCGTCGAATCGCGCTGGCTCAAGCCTTTCTCGCAATCGATGCTGCGCGTGAAGCGCATTCAGCACGACGCGAGCCGCGCGCTCGAACGCCTGCACGACACCTTCGCCGACAGCGCGCCACTCGACGCGCGCGCACAGGCCGCGCTCGACGAAGCCCGGCGCCTGACGAACGAAGCGCATCGGCAACTGAGCGAGCGGCTCGCCGAACTCGAAAACTACGACCGCCGCTCGACGCATCTCGCGCAACAGATCTACGACGAAGCGCTCGCTTGCCGCATGCGTCCCTTCGTCGACGCAACCGGCGGCTTTGCGCGCATGGTCCGCGACGTGGCACGCTCGCTCGGCAAGGAAGTACGCCTCGTGATCGCCGGCGAAACCACGCAAGTGGACCGCGATATCCTCGACTTGCTCGACGCGCCGCTCGGCCATTTGCTGCGCAATGCGGTCGATCACGGCATCGAAGCGCTATCGCTGAGACGCGCGCTCGGCAAGCCGGAAATCGGCACTATCACGCTCGAGGCACGGCATAGCGCGGGCGCGCTTTTCATCAGCGTATCCGACGATGGCGGCGGTATCGACCTCGATGCATTGCGCCGCACCGTCGTGCACAAACGCCTTGCAAGCGAAGACACGGCTGCGCGTCTTTCCGAGGCGGAACTGCTCGAATTCCTCTTTCTGCCAGGCTTCACCATGCGCGACGCCGTCACCGATGTATCCGGCCGCGGCGTCGGGCTCGACGCCGTGCAAGACGTCGTAAGGCAAGTGCGCGGCAGTCTGCGCGTGACGCAGGACGCCCACGCCGGCACACGCTTCGTGCTGCAGTTGCCGATCACGCTGTCGGTCATTCGCAGCCTGATCGTCGAAGTCGCGGGCGAGCCCTATGGCTTGCCGCTTGCGCATGTCGTGCGCACGCTCGTGCTGCCGGTGAACGCTATCGATACGCTCGAAGGTCAGCAGCATTTCGCCTTCGACGGCAAGCGGCTGGGTCTCGTGACGGCACATCAAATCTTGCAGACGCCGAGCTTCGAAGCCGCGAACGACGCGCTCGATGTCGTCGTGATCGGGCAGGGCGCGTCGAGTTACGGCATCGTCGTGGACCGCTTTCTCGGCGAACGCATGCTCGTCGTGCAACCGCTCGACAAACGGCTCGGCAAGGTGCGCAACATCGCGGCGGGCGCGTTGATGGAAAACGGCGACCCGCTGCTCATCGCCGATCTCGACGACTGGCTGCGCTCCGTCGAAAAGCTCGTGGCGGGCGGCGAACTCGGCCGTGTCGATAGAAGCGCGTTACACACGACGGCAGCAAGCGCGAAACGTGTGCTCGTGGTCGACGATTCACTCACCGTGCGTGAGCTCGAACGCAAGCTGCTTGCATCACGCGGCTACGAAGTCGCCATCGCGGTGGATGGCATGGACGGCTGGAACGCGGTGCGCGGCGAGCACTTCGATCTCGTCATCACGGATATCGACATGCCGCGTCTCGACGGCATCGAGCTCGTGACGCTCATCAAACGCGACGCGCAACTTGCGCGCACGCCCGTGATGATTGTGTCGTACAAGGACCGCGCGGAAGATCGCCAGCGCGGTCTCGATGCGGGCGCGGATTACTATCTCGCCAAGGGCAGTTTTCACGATCAGGCGCTGCTCGACGCGGTGCGCGATCTCATCGGCGAGGCGAAGCCATGACCACGGAGCGCGCGCGATGAAGATCGGTATCGTCAACGACATGCAGCTCGCGGTCGAAGCGTTGCGGCGCGCGCTTGCCATTCGCCCCGACTTCGAGATCCTGTGGGTTGCAAGCGACGGCCGGCAGGCTGTGGACCTGTGCGCCTCGCAGACGCCGGATGTCGTGCTCATGGATCTCGTCATGCCGAACATGGATGGCGTAGCGGCCACGCGTCACATCATGGCGAAGTCGCCGTGCGCCATTCTCGTCGTCACGGTGGATATCGGCGCGAACACGTGGCGCGTGTATGAGGCGATGGGCGCGGGCGCGCTCGATGCCGTCGATACCCCCGCGCTCGCCGGTGCCGATGCGCGGCGCGGTGCAGCGGCGCTCATCGCGAAGATCGATCAGATCGGCGCACGGCTCGCGCCTTCGATGACCATGACGGCCACGCCCAAGAGCCAATCGCGGCTGCTTGCAATCGGCGCATCGGCGGGCGGCCCGGCGGCGCTCGCGACATTGCTCGGCGCATTGCCTGAAGATTTCTCCGCCGCGACCGTTATCGTGCAGCATGTGGACCGCGCCTTCGCCGAAGGTATGGCGGACTGGTTAAGCGGTCAATCCGCGCTGCCGGTGCGTATCGCGCGCGAAGGCGACGTGCCCGCGCCCGGCGTCGTGCTGCTCGCGGCGACCAACGATCATCTGCATTTCACGGATGCCACGCATCTCGGCTACACCGCGCATCCCGAAGCGTTGCCGTACCGGCCATCCGTCGATGTGTTCTTTCAGAGCGTGGTCGAACGCTGGACCGGACGCGCGGTCGGCGTACTCTTGACAGGCATGGGACGCGACGGCGCCATCGGTCTCAAGGCGATGCGCGCCAAGGGTTATCACACGATCGCGCAGGACGAAGCAACGTCCGCCGTCTACGGCATGCCGAAAGCGGCCGCCGCGCTCGATGCCGCCGTCGCGATCCTGCCGCTGCCGCGCATTGCGGGCGCACTCGCGCAAGCTTTCGACAAAGAAAAAGAAGCGCGTATAACGACATTTCCGAGGACACGTTTATGAAGCTCCCTCATCCCGATCCGCTCGCCGAACGCGTGAAGCGCGCAACGGCCGCCGCGGCTCAGAGCATCGAGCAGGCGAGCGCGCGCTCGCTGGCCCATGAACGCGCCGTATCCGAACTGCTCGCGGTGGCGCTCAATGCGCCGCCTGCCGCCGACTTGCCGGTGATGGTGCTGCTCGTGGACGATCAGGCGATCATCGCCGAGGCACTGCGCCGCGCGCTCGCCGACGAACCGAATGTCGATCTGCACTATTGCGCCGATCCCGCGAGCGCGCTTGCCGTCGCGCGCGAAACGCGGCCGACGGTGATTCTGCAGGATCTCGTGATGCCCGGCGTCGATGGACTCACGCTCGTGCGCCAGTACCGCGAACATCCGGCTACGCGCGACATTCCCATCATCGTGCTTTCGACGAAAGAAGAGCCGCGTATCAAGAGCGCGGCGTTCGCGGCGGGCGCGAACGACTATCTCGTGAAGCTGCCCGATACCATCGAACTGGTGGCGCGCGTGCGATATCACTCACGTTCATATCAGAACTTGCTGCAGCGCGACGAAGCGTACCGCGCGTTGCGACAGTCGCAGCAAAAGCTCCTGGAAACGAATCTGGAATTGCAGCGCCTCACGCATTCGGACGGTCTCACGGGACTCTCGAATCGTCGACGACTCGACGATTATCTCGATGCCGAATGGCGACGTGCGGCGCGCGATCGCGCATCGGTCGGCTTTCTCATGATCGATGTCGACAACTTCAAGTCGTATAACGATACCTACGGACACGTCGCCGGCGACGATGTGTTGAAGCTCATCGCGCATGCCATCGAAACCAGTCTGAATCGTCCGGCGGATCTGGCCGCGCGCTTTGGCGGCGAGGAATTCGCGGTGGTGTTGCCATCGACATCGGCGCCGGGTTTGCGGCTGCTCGGCGAGAAGATTCGCATCGCGGTCGAGGCGTTGCAAGTGCCGCATGCGGGATCGGCCACGGACTTCGTGACCGTGAGTGTCGGCGGCGCGACGCAGGACGTGATCGATGAAAACGCTTCAAAACAACTGGTCGAATCGGCCGATCTCGCGCTCTATCGTGCAAAGCGCGATGGACGCAATCGCGTGATCATCGGTTGACTGGTGTAAAAAGCAAAGCCGGAAACAAAAACGCGCGGTCCGAAGATCCGCGCGTTTTCGTTTGGGCTCACGCCTTCGTCATCGCCTGAACACGCCGAGCAAAAGCGTAGCGAGGAAGATCACGATAAAGATGAAGAACAGGATCTTGGCGATTTCCGCCGCGCCCGTTGCGATCCCGCCGAAGCCGAAGAAAGCCGCGATGAGCGCAATGATGAAAAAAATGACAGCGTAACGGAGCATGAAGCCTCCCACGGGGACACGATTGGTTGGTTTTTGATTCGCATGCGGACTGACATCGTCGCCGCCATCGCTCATCGGTTCATGCCGCGCTTTTGTTCAATGTTCGACGCGGCACGAGGACCTGAGCAACCAATGTGCCTAAGACGATGTCTGCATGTAAATGCAACAACGCCGCGAGCACTGCTCGCGGCGTCGAGTAACGCGCTTCCATATGTGAACTGTCGATGCGCTCTAGCTGCCTGGCGCGCGATTGGAATCGGCTTCGTCTTGGAGATCGTCTTCGTCGTCGACTTCGTTTAGCGCATCCGGCAGGTTGTTCTCCATTTCGTCGCGCTCGATCTGATCGGCCAGGTCGAGAGATTTACGCGTGGCGGGACCGGATGGGCGGTTGGCTCCAGACATGGCATAACTCCTTGAACGGATTTCGAAGCCGCGCCGGGAATTGGCGCGAGTGAACGGTGCCAGTCGAGGCACGTGCACGCCGGCAAGAGCCGCCTTAACGAATCGCTTAAGGGTGAATGCGCGATCGCTCGAAACGGCAATGGGTCGATGTCGACCGATGTCGACCACCGGGAAAAGACGCAGTCCCAAACTTGCAAGGGGGACGGCAAGAATTGCGCGGCCGGCGCGTCGGACCAGTATGCACCGGTCCGGCGGCGCGGCAAAGAGGCAATTAAAAGATCATCGGATGTTTAGCGCCGCGCTGGAAAAGCAAATCTCAGGCGAAGAAATGCGCGACGATGGGATACAGCGAGCACACGAGCAGCACGGCCATGGTGATGTTGAACGCGCGCAACCAGCGCGGTCTTGAAAGGAAGCGCCGTAACGACATGCCGAAAGCCGCCCATGCCACGATGCACGGCATCCCGATCACGACGAACAGGAGCGCCATCAGCCCGGCATTGAGCGAGAGACTCGAATGCAGATGGATGGTCGTCGCGGCGGTGAGGACCATCATCCACGCTTTGGGATTGACCCATTGAAACGCGACGGCTTCGTAAAAGCGCATGGGGCGGCGCTCGCCGTCGCGCATCTGCACGGACGACGACGTTCCGATCTTCCACGCCAGATACAGCAGATAGACCACGCTTGCGGTTTCGAGCACCGTATAGAGCCACGGCAGCCGCTCGAAGGCTTGCGCAAGCCCGAGCCCCACTGCAAGCATCAGGAGCGCGACGCCCGCGCTGATGCCGAGTACATGCGGAACCGTGCGCTTCAGGCCGAAGTTGACGCCCGACGCGAGCAGCATGGTGTTGTTGGGACCGGGCGTGATGCTCGTCACCATCACGAAGAGGGCAGCGGCGGGCAAGGCGTTCAGGAAGTCGATTGGCATGGTGCAGTCCGCAAACAAAAAATCTATTGCACCAAGTGTAGGGAAAGACGGCAGTACAGTACCGGTACAAAACGTCAGAGGCTTTCCGGTACGGTACGAGCGCCTTCAAAGAGAGCTATCAGACAGGAAACGGATTGCGCTCCGCAAATCCTTGCTGATGCCAGTACGGATACGGCGGCTTCACCGTGCTCGCTTCGTCGAGCTTCTTCACCTGCTCCGCCGTGAGGTTCCAGCCGACCGCACCGAGGTTCTGCCGCAACTGTTCTTCATTGCGCGCGCCGACCAGTACGGTCGCCACCGTCGGTCTTTGCAGCAGCCAGTTCAGCGCGATTTGAGGAATGGTCTTGCCGGTTTCCTCGGCGATGGCGTCGAGCGCGTCGATCACGCGATACAGATGTTCTTCCGGCACCGGCGGCCCCATGTCGGCGGTCTTATGCAGACGGCTTGACGCGGGCAGCGGCTGACCGCGCCTGATCTTGCCCGTGAGACGCCCCCAGCCGAGCGGACTCCACACCACCGCGCCCACGCCTTGATCGATACCGAGCGGCATCAGTTCCCATTCGTAGTCGCGCCCGATCAGCGAGTAGTAGGTCTGATTGGCGACATAGCGCGGATAGCCGTAACGGTCCGCGACATCCAGCGACTTCTGCAGATGCCAGCCCGAGAAATTTGACACGCCGGTATAGCGGATCTTGCCCGCGCGCACGAGATCGTCGAGCGTGGAGAGCGTTTCCTCGACGGGCGTTTTCGCATCGAAACCATGTAGCTGGAAGATGTCGATGTAGTCCGTCTGCAAGCGCTTCAATGCATCGTTCACGGCATGAATGAGATGGAAGCGCGACGAGCCCACGTTGTTCGGCTCGTCTTTATCGAAGCGAAAGGTCGCCTTGGTCGAGATGATGACTTTGTCGCGCCGGCCCTTGAGCGCTTCGCCGAGGATGGCTTCCGACGAGCCGCCCGAATAGATGTCGGCGGTGTCGAACATGGTCACGCCCGCGTCGAGGCAAATGTCGACGAGCCGCTGCGCTTCGCTGACGTCGGTTTCGCCCCAGGCCTGAAAGAACTCGCCCTTGCCGCCGAACGTGCCCGTGCCGAAACTCAGCACGGGAACCTTGAAGCCCGAAGCGCCTAGATGTCGATATTCCATTGTTGCGTGTCCTCATTCGGTTGTCGGTCTGTCCTGCCGCATGCATCGCGGAAGGGGGATCGTCGAGACTACCGCAATGCGCACGTATGCGCTGAGACTGCCGCCGTGCGCTTTCGCGAGGCTAACGCCGTTTTGCCGCGCGCTCGCCGAGCGAATCGTATATGGGCGGACAGCGCAGCAGCATGGGCACGAGCATGGCGGTGAAGCACGCGGTAAGCATCGGCAGGAGCAGCGTGAAGCTTGCGGTCATTTCGGTGACGAGCACGATACCCGTCATCGGCGAACGCACGACTGCCGCGAAGAACGCGGCCATGCCGACCGCCGCGAAAGTGCCGATATCGCCGGTGGATGCGGACATGCCGGGGAACCAGTCGAAGCAGATGCGGCCGAACACGAAACCCGTCTGCGCGCCGAGCACGAGCATGGGCGCGAAGAGACCGCCCGGCGTGCCGGCCGCATAAGATACCGCGCCGAGCACGAAGCGCAGCGCAAGAATGGCCGTGACGCCCGCGATGCTGCCCGCGCCCACCAGCGTTCGTTGCGTGAGGACATCGCCGCCGCCCGCGAGATCCGGCGCGAACCACGCGAGCAAACCGACCGCCGCGCCGATGACAGCCGCGCGCGCGAAGGCTCTGCGCGTCGGCGATGCAATCAACGGATGACGCGTGAGCCAGTCGGATGCGTCGAGTGTCCAGAGAATCGTGCGTGAATAAGCGGTGCCCAACAGGCCGAGCGCCACGCCGAGCACGAGATGCGCGGCCGCCATGCCGAAGCCTGGAAACGGCTGCGCGGGCAGATGGAAGTCGGGCAGATCGCCGTGCATGAGACGCGCCATGGCAATCGCACTTGCCGATGCGCCGAGCGCGGCCACGGCGGTGCGCGTATCGAAGCGGCGCATCAGTTCTTCGAGCACGAACACCGCGCCCGCGATGGGCGCATTGAACGCGGTGGCGAGCCCCGCGCCCGCGCCGGCCGCGAGCAAGACGCCGCGATCGCTGGCGCTACGTCCAAGCAAGGTGCCGATGCGATGCGCGATGCTCGCGCCCATCTGCACCGTCGGTCCTTCGCGTCCGAGCGCGAGTCCTGCACCGATGGCGAGCACGCCGCCCACGAACTTGACCGGGATGAGGATGAGCGAAGCGGGCGGCGCCTTGCCGTGCAAGACTGCCTCGACATGGGGAATGCCGCTGCCGCTTGCCTCGGGCGAGAAGCGCGCGACGAGCCATGCCGCCAACGCAGCGGCGAAAGCCGCCGCAAGCACCACGACAATGCTTGCCGCGCCATGCCCCGAATGCGCCCATGCAACGAGCGCGTAGCGCAGCGCATCGGCGCGTTCGAGCGAAAAGCGGAATAACGCACCGAGTGCGCCACTCGCCGCCCCGACGATGACCGCGGCTGCGGCGAGCGGAATGAGTCCGCGTGGCGAGTCTGCTTCGACTTCGGCTTCGGGCTTGTAGTCGGTCATGGCGCTCGTTCGTTTGAAGGATGCGCGCCAAGCGTAGCACCGAACGCGGCGGCATCGCGGGCACGGCACTTGCAAACTTGGATTCGATGTCAATGCCACGCTTGTATCTGGCGCGGCGAGCGAAACCATCACGGAGCAACCGGCATGACTCGCACCCACGAACGCACGACGTCTGACGAAGCTGCATAACGCATGACGCACGTCGATGCCCCTTTCTTCGAGCCGGACCGCAATTGCGCGAACGTGCGCCATGCGGATCGCTTCAGCCTGCTGATAGACGGCGCGGATTATTTTCGCGTGCTGCGCGAAGCGATCACGCGCGCGGAGCGCACCGTGTTCATCCTCGGTTGGGATATCGACAGCCGCATGCAGCTGACGCCGGAAGGCGCGGACGATGGTTTCCCAGCTGCGCTCGGCGACTTCCTGCATGAGATCGCGGCGAACAAGCGCCGTTTGCGCATCTACATTCTCGCGTGGGATTTCGCCATGCTGTATGCGTTCGAACGCGAATGGCTGCCGGTCTACAAGATGGGCTGGCGCACGCATCGGCGTATCGCGTTTCAGATGGACGGCAAGCATCCGATGGGCGGATCGCAACATCAGAAGGTCGTCGTGATCGACGATAAGCTCGCGTTCGTCGGCGGTCTCGATCTCACGCGTTCGCGCTGGGACACGACCGCGCATGCACCCGACGATGCGCTGCGCCGCGATGCGAACGGTGCGCCGTACCAGCCTTTCCACGATGTCCACACCATGTTCGATGGCGATGCCGCGCGCGAAATGGGTATCCTGGCGCGCGAACGCTGGGCGCGCGCGTGCGGAAGACGGCTTGCGATACGCGCACATCGCGCGGCCGCCGACAGCGATCCGTGGCCGCCCGCGCGCGCGGTCGATATCGACGATGTGCGAATCGCCATCTCGCTCACCGAGCCTGCTTACGGCGGACGTCAGCCCGTGCAGCAGATTCGCACGCAATATCTCGATGCCATCGCGAGGGCGCGCCGCTCGATCTATATCGAGAACCAGTACTTCACGTCGGGTTCCATAGGCGCGGCGCTCTCGGAGACGCTCGCGCGCGAGGACGGGCCGGACGTGGCTATCGTGGTGCCGCGCAATCAGAGCGGCTGGCTGCAGGAGGTGACGATGGGCGTGTTGCGCGCGCGGCTCAACACGCTCTTGAAAAGCGCGGACCGGCATGGGCGATATCGTCTGCTGAGCCCGGATGTGCCCCATCTCGGCGAGCAGATCGTCAACGTGCACAGCAAACTGATGATCGTCGATGACGAATTGTTGATCGTCGGCTCCGCGAATCTGAACAATCGCTCGATGGTGCTCGACAGCGAATGCAACGTATCCATCGACGCCGGCGCCGATCAGCGCATTCGCCGCGCGATTGCGAAGATGCGCGATACGCTGCTCGCGGAACATCTCGGTTGCGAAGTCGCGGATGTCGTGCGCGAGCGCGATGCACGTGGCGGCCTCAATGCCGCGATCGAAGCGTTGCAACGCAATCGCGATGAACATCGCACGTTGATTGCGCTCGACCCGGAAGTATCGGCGGAACTGGATCAGCTCATTCCGCCCGATGCGCTGATCGACCCTGAAACGCCTATCGCCGCCGATCAGCTCGTCGATCAATTCCTGCCCAAGGAAAGGACGCGTCCGCTGATTGGCCGCTTCGCGCTTCTCGGCGTGCTCGTGCTGATGGTGGTCGGCGTGGCCGCGCTTTGGCACTGGACGCCGCTTGGCGACTACGCCAATCTGAAGTCGTTGACCAACGCCACACGCCACATCGAAGCACTGCCGTTCGCGCCGCTGTTGATCATCCTGTGCTACGTGGCCGCCGCCGTGCTCTCGGTGCCGGTGACGTTACTGATCGCGACGACGGGCATCGTGTTCGGCGGTCTATGGGGCGGCGTCTATGCGTTTGCCGGCACGCTGGCAGCGGCGGCGATCACCTATTCGCTCGGCAACTGGCTTGGGCGCGATGCCGTGCGCAAGGTCGCGGGCGCGCGCGTGAACCGGCTATCCGAACGCGTGGCGAAGCGCGGCATCGTAGCGGTCGTCGTGTTGCGGTTACTGCCGGTGGCGCCGTTTGCCATCGTCAATCTCGTGGCGGGCGCCTCGCATATCCGCATGCGCGACTTCATGATCGGCACGGCGCTCGGCATGGGACCGGGCATCGTTCTGACAGTGGCGTTCGCGCATCAACTGGTGGCGTCGTTCCGGCATCCGACGGTCGGCTCGTTCGCGGTGCTGATCGGCATTGGCGCGGCGTTACTCGGCGTGTCGCTGCTATTGCAACGCTTCCTCGGAAGTGGCGAAGAAGAAAAAGTCCACGAAGGCGCACCGAGCGATGCCGACAAACCGCGCGCCAGCGACGAGGCGCAACGCGCGAGCCGTCTGCGCGAAAGCGGTGCGATGCCGCGCGAAACCGGCCATGCCGCAAGCAACGGCGCGCCCGCACGCCATGACGAGGTCAACCCATGACGATGATGCACGAAGCGGGAATGGATATCGGCAATCAATCGAAGCACGCGGCGCGCGCGAGAGAATTGCGTATCGCGACTTACAACCTGCATGGTGCGGTTGGCATCGACGGACGTTTCGCGCCGGAGCGTATCGGCGAAGTGCTCAACGAAATCGATGCCGATATCTTCGCGCTGCAGGAAGTGCCGCTCGGCGGCAGTGCATCGCCCGATGTACTCGAAGTGCTGCAGCGCATGACGGGTCTGCACGCGGTCGCGGGCCCGACGCTCGATACACCTGCGCGCCGTTATGGCAACGCGGTCCTTACGCGCTATCCGGTGCAGGCCGTGCGCACGCTCGATCTTTCGTTCAGAAGCCGCGAACCGCGTGGCGCGCTCGATGCCGACATCGACTGTGGCGGTGAAGTGTGGCGCGTGGTCGCGACGCATCTCGGGCTTGCATCGAGCGAACGTCGCATGCAGGTCGAACAAGTGCTGCAAAAATTCGATACACCTGCCTTGCCCGTGATCCTTCTCGGCGACCTGAACGAATGGTTCGTTCATGGCCGCACCTTGCGCCGGCTCGTTACGCACTTCCATCGCGCGAGTGCGCTGCGCACGTTTCCGACGCGCTATCCGCTCTTCGCGCTCGATCGCATCTGGGTGCATCCCGGTGAACGTCTGATGAGCGTGAACGTGCATCGCACGCGCTTGTCGCGGGTTGCATCGGATCACTATCCGCTCATTGCGCATATCGCGCATCGTTCAAGACTGGCTCTTCATGAGCCTTTCAACTCGACGCATGAGCATCGATTCGATGCTCATCACTCGATCGTCGACTCGCATGTCAGCGCGACGCCACGAAAAAGCCCTAGAAAAACGATATAAAAACGCAAAAGACTCGCACGAACTCGCTTGGCGTATGTAGAATCCGGCCTGATACGAACGCATTACCGCGAACGTATTCCGATATCACTGACCAAAAACACAGGTAGGAGAAACATGCCGACTTCCGCAAAAACCGCTGCCAAGAAAGCCACGGCCAAAAAGGCCACGGTAAAGACCGCCGCACCGGCTAAGAAAGCAGCATCGAAGGTTGCCGCGAAGAAAGTACCCGCCAAGAAGGCCGTCGTTGCCAAGAAGGCAGTCGCCGCCAAGAAGACCACTGGCGCGCTGGCTCCGATCAAGGACACCTTCACCAAGGCATCGCTTGCAACGCATCTGTCCGAGCGTGCAGCCGTGGATGTGAAGGCGGTCAAGGCCGTGCTGGTCGCGCTGGAAGACACCATCCTTGGGTCCATCCATAAGAAGGGCGCAGGCGAGTTCACGCTCTCCGGTCTTCTGAAGATCACGGCGCAAACCGTTGCCGCGAAGAAGAAGCGCTTCGGCAAGGACCCGTTCACGGGCACGGAGCGCTGGTTCCCGGCCAAGCCCGCAAGCGTTCGCATCAAGGCGCGCGCGTTGAAGAAGCTGAAGGATGCCGCAGCGTAAGGTTTAAAGACCTGAACTGATTGCCTGATTTTCGGTGATCGGGAATCGAGAGGCCAGCGTTCCTTTTAATCGAGGACGTTGGCCTCTCGTGCTTTGATTTCAAACGTCGGCTTTCGCAAAGATATCGCTCAACCAGTCCACGAAAACCCGTACGCGCGCTGAAAGCTGCCGCGCATGCGGATAAAGCAGCGATACCGGCATGGGCGGAACAATCAAATCAGGTAACACGCATTGCAGCCTGCCATCGGCGAGTTCGCTTTCTATGCGATAACGCGGCACTTGCACAATACCGAGTCCCGCGAGCGCAGCTTGCGTATATAGCTCGACGCCGGTAACGGAAATCGCGCCCGGCAGTTCTATGCTTTGCACGCCGTCGGCCATTTCGAATTCAAGGGCA
Source organism: Caballeronia sp. GAWG2-1 (assembly GCF_023631405.1). Lineage (NCBI taxonomy): Bacteria > Pseudomonadati > Pseudomonadota > Betaproteobacteria > Burkholderiales > Burkholderiaceae > Caballeronia > Caballeronia sp. GAWG2-1. Next base: position 72,418 of record NZ_JALQDD010000028.1, on the reverse strand, counting down.
ACGTTGCGCCCGCTTGCACTCGATACATAATTCACCGCGCGATGCGCCGCAAGCGAATCGATATTTTCAGGCGTGCCCATTCGCGCAAGATAAGTGGGACTCGCCACCGTCACTTGTTCGAGCGTGGCGACGCGTTTTGCGATCATCGACGAGTCCTGCAGAGTGCCCGCGCGCAACACGCAATCCACGCCTTCACGCACGAGATCGACGAAGCGGTCGTCTTCGCCTACATGCAGTTCGATCTGCGGATAGCGTTCGAGAAACGCCGGCAACCCAGGCACGATGAAATGGCGTGCAAGCGTTCCTTGCAGGTTGACGCGCAGCAAGCCCTTCGGCTCCGCATGCCTGAACGAACCTTCCGCTTCCTCCATGTCCGCGATAAGCCGCACGCAACGGCGATAATGCGCGTCGCCATCGGGCGTGAGGCGCACGGTGCGTGTCGTGCGTTCGAGCAGGCGCGCACCGAGCCGTTCTTCCAGGCGCTTCATCAGATTGGTGACGGTTGCGCGCGGCATCTGCAAGTCGTCGGCGGCTTGCGTGAAGCTGTGGCGCTCGGCAATGCGCACGAACACCTGCATTTCCTGAAAGCGGTCCATGTCGGCTGAAGTTCGAGGTCTGAGATTGTTGAGGCAACTGGAACGATGATACTAATCCGCAAGCGATGATCGCGAAAACGAAATGATCCATCATGGCGCTCATCGATTAACAAACATGAGGAGCAGACCATGAATCAATCGCACACGAACAAGGTTGCCATCGTCACGGGCGCATCGCGCGGAATTGGCGCGCAGATTGCGAGACGTCTCGCGCAGGAAGGTTTTGCGGTAGCGGTGAACTATGCATCGAGCGCGAAGGAAGCGGACGCGCTCGTCGCGGAACTGGAAGCCGCGGGAAGCCGCGCGCTCGCGGTAAAGGCGGACGTGGCTAGCGCCGACGACGTGCGACGCATGTTCGATGCGGTCGAAGCGCAACTCGGCCCCGTCGATGCGCTCATCAACAACGCAGGCGTGCTCAAGGCCACGCCGCTCGCCGACACGAGCGACGCGCTCTACGACCAGACTTTCAACATCAATGTGCGCGGCACGTTCAACACGCTGCGCGAGGCGGCGAAGCGTTTGAACGAAGGCGGGCGTATCGTCAATTTTTCGAGCACGACGCTCGCGCTCAACATGCCGGGATACGCCATTTACAACGCCACGAAAGCGGCCGTCGAAGCGTTCACGCATGTCTTCGCGAAGGAGTTGCGCGGACGAAGCATTACCGTGAATGCGGTGGCGCCGGGGCCGGTTGCGACTTCGCTCTTTCTCGATGGCAAGACCGACGAACAGATCGCGAACTTTTCGAAGATGCCGCCGCTTGAGCGGCTCGGCCAGTCGGAAGATATCGCGTCGGTGGTTGCGTTTCTCGTCGGCAAGGATGCGGGATGGGTCAACGCGCAGGTATTGCGGGCGAACGGCGGGTTGGCTTGAGTTGGACGCTCGATCGCGCCGTGTCGTTAGGGCGCCGTCTTCGCGTCAGAAACTCAATGCGAATTGATCTTCGACGTAACGCGTCTTCATGCGCTTCGTCTTCGTTTGGGTCGGCGCCGGCGTCTTCATCGGCGCCGCCACGATTTGCGCGATCTGCGCGACGAGACTGAACGCAGGTCGCGCATCGCACGCGATCCATTCGAACTGACCGGCCGACAGGCGTTTCGCGATCAGCGCGTACACATCCGGGTCGAACGGACGTATTTCCGGCGCGCTGGCAAGCAACGATGCAATTTCATCGCGCGCGGCGCATGTGCCGAGATAGCACCATCGATCGATGACATGCCACGCCTCGCGATTCGTCGATGCATCGCGTTCGCTGATCGCGATGGCGCCTTCATGCGGCCAGCGCACGAGGCGCGCATTGCCGAGCGCTTCGAGCGCACGCGCCGCATGGTCCGCGAACGGCTCCGCGCCCGCGCATGAACCGAGACAGCGCTTCACCTGATAGCCGAAGCAACCGCGCGCCGGTCCCGCTTTTTCCAGGCCGAGCGTGGCGTGGCAGAGTCGATGTTCATCGGCGAGATGGCGCAGATACGCATGCGCCTTGGCGCGCGATTCGAACACGCCGAAGAGATGCGCCTCGCGCGACAGATCGCGCTTGCTCGCGCGCAGCAGCACGGGCGCAGGCGCGCCCGGCAGCCATTGCCACGCGCACGCCGCCGACGCGCGCTTGAGCAGCCGGTTATGCAGCGGCTGCAAGTCCTTCACGAGCTTCGCTTCGAGCAACAGCGCGCCGAGTTCGCCCACGGTCTCGCGGTATTCGATTCTGCGGATGGCCTGCGATATCGACAAATCCTTCGCCAACCGATGATCCCCCGCGAAATGCGCGCTCACACGCTGCTTCAGATTCACGCTCTTGCCGACGTAGAGCGTGAGGTCGTCCGCGCCGTGGAAGAGATAGACGCCGGGCGTGGCAGGCAACGCGTCGAGCGCGCCCTCGGGCAACGCGGCGGGCAGGCTCGCGCGCCTGACGAGCGCTTTCACGGCGGCATCGACGAGTTCTTGCGAATAGAGCGCGTGAATCTTTTGCCAGAACTGCCAGAGGAGGTCGGCATCGGCGAGCGCGCGGTGGCGTCCTTCAGGCGCGAGATTGAAGCGCGCGATGAGCGCATCGAGCCCATGACGTTCGACCGATGGAAAGAGCGAGCGCGACAAGCGCACCGTGCACAGCGTATCCGCGCGAAACGCAATGCCCGCGCGACGGAACTCGTTCTTGAGGAAGCCGTAGTCGAAGCGCGCGTTATGCGCGACGAAAAGCTTGCCCTGGAGACGCTCGGCAAGCGCCTGCGCGAGCGATTCGAAAGTGGGCTGACCGCGCACCATGCTGTCCTCGATGCCCGTCAGACGCGAGATGAACGGGGGCACCGGCATGCCCGGATCGACGAGCACGCTATAGCGTTCGATGCCCGCCTTGCTCACTTCTATGACGCCGATTTCGGTGATGCGATCCACCGTCGGATTGCTGCCGGTGGTTTCCAGGTCGACGAACACGATGGGACGCGCGAGGCCTGCGAGCAGCGTGTCCGCTGCGAATTCATCGAGGTCGTCCGTGAGATCGTGCATGAATAAGGTGCTGGAAGTGCGCGCTGGTGACGCTCTCAAGCAGCGCGGATAAGTGCCGTTAATCAGTTTAATGCCTTTACTGCCGCATTTATGCGATTCAGCGAAAAAACGCAGCGCGAATGCGATGCGCGGGCAGCGTCAGTACAATAGCGTTTTGTTTGGCTTCAGGATTGATCGACATGACTTATTGCGTGGGTATGTGTGTGGACGAGGGCCTCGTGTTCCTTTCCGATACGCGCACGAATGCCGGTGTGGACCACGTAAGCGCCGCCCGCAAAATGACTGTTTTCGAACAGCCGGGAGACCGGGTGATCGTGCTGCTTGCGGCCGGTAACCTCGCGCTCACGCAAGCGGTGACGCATATGCTCGCCGAACCCGCGGACCCGGACGCGCCCACGCTTTATAGCGTCGCCACCATGGCGGAAGCCGCGCGCATCGTCGGCGACGCGGTGCGCGAAGTGCATCGGCGCGACGCGCTTTCGCTTGCGGAATTCAGCGTCGATTTCAACTGCAGCTTCATTCTCGGCGGTCAGATACACGGCCAGCCGCCGCGCCTTTTCATGGTTTATGCAGCGGGTAACTTCATAGAATCGACGCGCGTTTCGCCTTATTTTCAGATTGGCGAGTCGAAATACGGCAAGCCGATCATCGACCGCGTCATTACGCCGTCCACGGATCTCGACGAAGTCGCGAAATGCGCGCTTATCTCCATGGATTCGACGCTGCGTTCGAATCTCTCTGTGGGCTTGCCGCTCGACTTGCTGGTCTACGAGAAAGACGCGTTGCGCGTGACGCGTTTCGCCTCGCTCGACAACGACAGCGCGTATTACCAGATGATCCACCGCACGTGGGGCGAGCGCCTGCGGCAGATTTTCGGCGAGATTCCGAACCCTTCGTGGACCGATCTGGCCAACGTGCCGCTGCGTCCGCGCGAGTCGCGCACGATCGTGCCGCGGCTCGTCATCGGCGATCTGCCAAGTTCTGGTGAAGCGCCGGCGCAGACGCTCGCCGAGGACGTGGATTCAAACGGCAACGCGCCGCAGCAGTAGACCTTCAAGAATCCTTCAGGGCGCGTTTGCAGGGCACTGGAGCGGCTCGGCGAGGCTTGTCTTGCTCGCGTATGCCCGGCGCGGCGAATCGGCCAGCACGGCGTCCATTCCAAGACACGCGGCGGCGCGATAATCCTCTGCCTGGTCGACCCCGATCGCCAGAATCCGTACGTTGCCGTTCGTCTTGAAGCAACTGACCGCCGGCGGCGTCCAGAGTCGCGCATCCACGGCGGAGCGCGCTTCGCCAAGCGTGAACGTCTCGACCAAGTCCATCTTTCTCCTGTATTCGAACGCCGTCCATGTGCCTTCGGGCGGCGGCTTTCGGCACTCGTGCTCCAGCGCGACTTGCGCCAGGCGCTCACGCGTCGCATCGCGCGATTCGAAAAGACGCGCTTCGCGATAAGGCGCAAACGCCGCCTGGTAGGCGGCATCCGTCGAATAGATCAGCACGCGCGGCCACGCGCTTTCCTCGCTCAGCACGCGGGCGACGGCGCTTGCCTGCGTTTCGGCGGGCAGCGCTTTCATGTCGAGTATGACCGTCGTGGACGATGGAATGGCCCGCAATGCCTCGGCGAGCGAGGGAATAGGCAACGGCCGCGCGCGATACGGATACTGCTTCGCGCCGTTCGCATTTGTCTGCGTGAAGTTCCAGCCCGCGTTCAGGCTTCGCAACGCGGCGAATTCGTGGCTGGCGACCGTGCCCGTGCCATTTGTGTTTGCGGAGAGGTCGGCCGGACGATAGAGCACCGGGACGCCATCGCGCGTGAGTTGCACGGTGAGCCAGATCGCATCCGCGTGATTCGCGAGCGCGGTCTCAATGGCGAGCAGGGTGTTTTCAGGCGCGTCCGCCGCGCCGCCGCGATGCGCGACGATCATTGGCAAAGCGTTGCCGGATGCGGCTGGTACAGGCGCGAAACGGCAGGCGCCGAGCAGGATGAGCCAAGCGAAACACGAGACAGCGGCGAGTTGGCGCGACAGCATGAACGAATCTCCCCCGAATGCTTGGTTATCCGAACGATTGTGCTTTATGCGCGCGTGTCGATGAAGCCCGTCGGCACAATTTGTTGCGGTTCACGCTGGCTCGATGTGTGGGGCAAAGGCTTTGCACAAGAAAAAACAGCCACCGGAAAACCGGTGGCTGTCGAGGTGTGCTGCTCTATCGTGTGGCGCGGTACTCGCGTACCGGGCCATCCGCTTGTTCTTAGAACTTGTGACGCACGCCGATGATGACGATTTCCTGATGGCTGCTGCCGCTGTCGTAGCCGTAGGAACCGATCGAGGCTTGCGCCGAGTTGATGCCGCCCGTCGTGCCGTCGCGCTGATCGCCGCTTGCGTGCTGGTAAGCCGCAACTGCGTAGAAGTCCGTGCGCTTTGACAGCGAGTAGTCCGCACCCAGGCTGGCCTGGTGGTACTTGGCCGACGTGTCGCCGCCCGACTTCGTGTAGGTGTAGCCCACGCCGAGCAGCAGCGCCGGGGTTGCCTGGAAGTTCACGAAACCGTTGCCGACGTTGAAGTGTTCCGAGCCGAAGCGCGATCCACCGTCTGCCTTGAACTGTGCATTGCTGTACGAACCGCCGACCGTGAACGCGCCGATCGTGTACTGAACCGCGCCGCGAGCGATACCGATTGCGTGCGCCGATGCGTATGCGTTGTTGATCGGGCCGTCGAACAGTGCGTCCGACGTCGTGCTGTTCCACGTGCTTGCGCCCGTCGGCGGAATGCGGCCGGCGTTCGGGTTGTTAGCGTAGAAGTAGCCGCCGGCGACTGCCAGGGGGCCGTTGTTATACGTTGCAGCGCCCGACCAGGTTTGACCTTGGCCCGTTGCGCCTGCCAGACCCGAGAAGCCGTACAGGCCTTCGACCTGGAAGCCCGCGTAGTTCGGCGAAACGTACTTGACGGCGTTGCTCACGCGCAGCGAGTTGTCGTAGTTGTCGACGTCGCCCGGCGTTGCGAAGATTGCGCCCCAGTAGTTGTCGGCCGTGATGCCTTGGACCATGTCAACCAGCGGATCGTATTGGCGACCCAGGGTGACCGTACCCCACTGATTGCCCGACAAACCGACGAATGCTTGACGACCGAACTCGCGGCCACCTTGGCCGAGACGGCCGGTGCCGATGTCAAAGCCGCTTTCCAACTGGAAAATTGCCTTCAGACCGCCGCCCAGATCTTCTTGACCCTTCAGGCCCCAGCGATCGCCGGACAGATTGCCGTTGATCATGCCGTACAGGTGGTCGCCATTTGCGTTGGCGTTGCTCACATAACCGAGACCAGCGTCGATCACGCCATACAGCGTCACGCTCGTTTGTGCCTGTGCCGCGCCAGCTGCGCCGAGCAGCGCCAGCGAGAGGGACGTCAGTGCGAATCGTTTCATCGAATTCTCCACGCGATTGTTAAATATCGTTGTTGCCGGCGCAGAGAATAACGCAACGTTTCGAATCTTAAGAAACGAAAAAAATTTACTGTCTCGTAAAAGACACAGTTTCTAACGTGGTCTCAAAAAGGAGGATTTCTGTTTGTTTTGAACGGGTTGCGGGTGACAGGCTATCTTGAAATTAGTTCCGCGCTCAATTCTAGGATATTCCAATGGCGCGCGATTACCATCAATCCGATTAACAAACAGCAGCCGCGAGCGGGTATTTTCCTTTCACCGAGGCAACAAAAAACGCCGCGCCCTAGAGGCGCGGCGTTCGTGGAAGGCGAAAAGGGAAATGCGGATCAGCTTTGCAGGTCGTCGCTTTCCCGATGCTCGGAGCCGCGGCGTGTGAGCAACGCGACTGCCATTCCCGCGCTTGCCGCGAAAAACACCGAGCGCCACGGGTGCCGCTTCACTGCGGCATTGGCGGTCGATGCCTTGCGACCCGCGCCCAGCATGGCCATCGCCGTGGCGCGCGTCGCGGTGCTCTCGACGCGCGCGATCTTGCGCGATATCTCCAGCGCCTTCGCCACCGCCGATACCTTCTTGCGCGCCTGTCCCGTCAACAACTGTGTGTGTTGAGCGCGCGCGCCGATGGCACGCCGGGCGCTCGCGGGCACGGGCGCATCGTTCCGAGCGCTGGCGGGCGATACGACTGGCGCTGTGCTCGATGCCTCCGTCGCCGCCGCCGATGCGGATGCCGCCGCGGGCATGCCCGTGCGCGTGGAAGCCGCGAGCATCGAACCGATCTTGGCGCGGCTGCCCGGCGGCACGCGTCCCATGTTTTGCTGGCCCCACGCGCCGCGCGGATCGTGCAGACGCGCGCGCGCCGCCGAGAACTCCGCGCCGAGCAACAACACGGCCGCCGAAAAATACAGCCACATGAGCAGAACCGCGAGCGATCCGGCCGCGCCGAACGCGCTGGCCGTGCCTGCGTGCGTCAAATAGAGCGCGAACAGTTTCTTGCCCGCCGAGAACAACAGCGCCGCGACGAGCCCGCCGACGAGCGCGTCGCGCCACTGTACGGGGGCATCGGGGAGAAATTTGAGCAGCGCGCCGAACGCGACGGTCAGAATGGCGAGACCGGCGACCAACTGAACGATATCGCCGATGATCACGAACGGCGAATCGCCCCAGAGCCACATGCCGACGGCCTGGATCGCGGTGTCCAGCACCAGCGAGACGATCAGGAGAAACGCCACGCCGAGCACGAGTCCAAACGAGATGAGCCGCACGCGCACCATCGCAAAGACGCTCGAGCGCTGATCGCCCGTGAGCGGCCATACAAGATTGAGCGCCGTATTGAGCGATGAAAACGTCGCCGACGCCCCGATCGCGAGCAGCGCGAAGGAGATGACCGCCGCGATGCCCGTCCCGCCGCTGCGATGCGCATTCTCGACAATACTCTGCACGCCCGCCGCGCCCTGATCGCCGAGCAGCCCGTTGACCTGATGAAAGAGCTGACCGCGCGCGGCTTCGGCGCCAAACACCCAACCGGCCACGGCGATCACCATGACGAGCGTCGGCGCGAGCGAAAACGCAGAATAGAAGGCGATACTCGCGGCCATCGCGGCGCAGCGATCCTCCGAAAATTTCTTGAGCGCGCCGAGCACCCAGGAGGCGTCCTTTTTGACGACGGCTTCGATCTTCTGTGTGGATACGGAACTCATGGCGGACCTCTGGATACGATGAACGGACTGACCAAACTCGAACGAAGGAGAGCAGGAACTATTCCAGTCCAACCGTAAGTCGACGTGACTGAGTGCAACGTTTGGCTCTTGAACGCGCGTCGGCGCAACGCCACAACGAGGCTTCGCATCGAGTCGAAAGTGCCGTGTTCGCCAGCGAAATAAGACACCGCGCCCTATAATTTCGCCACCCACATTACAAAACGCCGAGGCACTAAAATGCTGCAAATGTCACGGCGACAGTTCCTGAAGGTCTCAGCGAGCACGCTCGCCGGATCGAGCCTGGCGGCGCTAGGCTTCTCTCCGGCACCGGCGCTTGCCGAGGTTCGTCAGTACAAGCTGTCGCGTACCACGGAAACGCGTAATACCTGCCCGTACTGCTCAGTCGGATGCGGCATCCTCATGTACGGCCTCGGCGACAACGCCAAGAATGCGAAGGCCAGCATCATCCATATCGAAGGCGACCCCGACCATCCCGTCAATCGCGGCACGCTGTGCCCGAAGGGTGCATCGCTCATTGACTTCATTCATAGCCCCAGCCGCCTCATGCATCCCGAGTATCGCGCGCCGGGATCGGACGAATGGAAGCGCATCTCGTGGGAAGACGCGCTCGACCGTATCGCCAAACTGATGAAGGAAGATCGCGACGCGAATTTCGTCGAGACCACGGCGGACGGCAAGAAGGTGAATCGCTGGCTGACCACGGGCATGCTCGCGGCGTCGGCGGGCAGCAACGAAGTCGGCTATCTGACGCATAAAACTGCCCGCAGCCTGGGCATGCTCGCATTCGACAATCAGGCGCGTGTCTGACATGGCCCGACGGTGGCAGGTCTTGCCCCGACGTTTGGCCGTGGAGCGATGACGAACCATTGGGTCGACATCAAGAACGCGGACGTGATTCTGGTAATGGGCGGCAACGCAGCCGAGGCGCATCCGTGCGGTTTCAAGTGGGTGACCGAGGCGAAGGCGCATCGCAAGACGCGTCTCATCGTGGTCGATCCGCGCTTTACGCGCACCGCATCGGTGGCGGATTTCTATGCGCCGATTCGCACGGGAAGCGACATCGCGTTCCTGGGCGGCATCATCAATTACCTGCTCACCAACGACAAGATTCAGCACGAGTACGTCCGCAACTACACGGACATGTCCTTTATCGTGCGCGAGGACTTCGCGTTCAAGGACGGCGAGTTCTCGGGCTATAACGCCGAGAAGCGCAACTACGACAAGTCGAGCTGGGACTACGAACGCGGCGACGATGGCTTCGTCAAGGTCGATCCGACCTTGCAGCATCCGCGCTGTGTCTACAACCTGCTCAAGCAGCATTTCTCGACCTATACGCCCGAGATGGTGACGAAGGTCTGCGGCACGCCGACCGACAAGTTCCTCAAGGTCTGCGAGATGCTTGCCACGACCGCCGCTCCGAATCGCGCGGGAACCATTCTGTATGCGCTCGGCTGGACGCATCACTCGGTTGGCGCGCAGATGATCCGCACCGGCGCGATGGTGCAACTTCTGCTTGGCAACATCGGCATGGCGGGCGGCGGCATGAACGCGCTGCGCGGGCACTCGAACATTCAAGGCCTGACCGATCTCGGCCTGATGTCGAATCTGCTGCCCGGCTATATGACTTTGCCGATGGAAGGCGAGCAGGACTTCGACGAGTTCATCAAGAAGCGCGCGACGCAGCCCTTGCGGCCGAATCAGTTGAGCTACTGGAAGAACTATCGCGCGTTCCATGTGAGCTTCATGAAGTCATGGTGGGGAGACAACGCGACCGCCGAGAACAACTTCGGCTTCGACTATCTGCCAAAACTCGACAAGTCCTACGACATGCTCCAGGTGTTCGAGCTGATGGCGCAGGGCAAGATGAACGGCTATATCGCGCAGGGTTTCAATCCGCTCGCGGCCGCGCCGAACAAGGCGAAGATCGGGCTTGGACTGTCGAAGCTGAAGTGGCTCGTCATCATGGACCCGCTCGCCACCGAGACTTCCGAGTTCTGGAAGAACCACGGCGAGTTCAACGATGTCGACGCCTCGAAGATTCAGACTGAAGTCTTCCGTCTGCCGACCACGTGTTTCGCGGAAGAGCGCGGCTCGCTCGTGAGTTCGAGCCGCGTGCTGCAATGGCACTGGCAGGGCGCGGTCGCTCCGGGCGAAGCGAAGAGCGACCTGGAGATCATGTCGGGGCTGTGGCTGCGCATTCGGCAGGCCTATAAGGAAAAGGGCGGCAAGTATCCCGATCCTATCCTCAATATGACCTGGCCTTACGCGGACCCGGAAAGTCCGACGCCCGAAGAGATCGCGATGGAGTTCAACGGCCGCGCGCTCGCGGATGTCGCCGATCCCACCGACAAGACGAAGGTGCTGGCGAAGAAGGGCGAGCAGTTGTCGAGCTTCGCGCTTTTGCGTGACGATGGCTCGACGGCGAGCGGTTGCTGGATCTTCTGCGGATCGTGGACGCAAGCGGGCAATCAGATGGGCCGGCGCGACAACTCGGACCCGACGGGCATCGGTCAAACGCTCGGCTGGGCGTGGGCGTGGCCGGCGAATCGCCGTGTGCTCTACAACCGCGCGTCATGCGATGTGAGCGGCAAGCCTTTCGACCCGACGCGCAAGCTGATCGCATGGAACGGCAAGGCGTGGACCGGACCGGACATTCCCGACTTCAAGGCCGACGAGCCCCCGGAGAACGGCATGAATCCGTTCATCATGAATCCGGAGGGCGTGGCGCGTTTCTTCGCGCGCGACGGCATGAACGAAGGACCGTTCCCGGTGCATTACGAACCGTTCGAGACGCCGCTCGGCTATAACCCGTTCTTCCCGGACAACAAGGCCGTGGTGAGCAATCCAGCCGCGCGCATCTTCCCGGATGACCGCGCGGCGCTCGGCACCGCCGACAAGTTCCCGGACACGGCGACGACCTATCGCCTGACCGAGCACTTCCACTACTGGACCAAGCACGCGCGGCTCAACGCCATCGTGCAGCCGCAGCAGTTCGTGGAAATCGGCGAGGAACACGCAAAGGAAGTGGGCGTCGTGGCGGGCGAGCGCGTGAAGGTATCGAGCAATCGCGGGCATATCGTCGCGGTGGCGCTCGTCACCAAGCGCATCAAGCCATTGAACGTGGAGGGCAAGAAGGTGCATACCGTCGGCCTGCCGCTGCATTGGGGCTTCAAGGGCCTCACGCAGCCGGGCTATCTCGTCAACACACTGACGCCTTCCGTGGGCGACGGGAACTCGCAGACACCGGAGTTCAAGTCGTTCCTCGTGAAGGTCGAAAAAGCCGAGAAGGCGTAAAGGAGACGAGATGGCTCTGCAATCGCTCGACATCAAGCGCCTCTCGGCCACCACCACGCCGCCGCCGCAAGTCCGCGAGCCGGTGACGGGGACGGTCGCGAAGCTCATCGACGTATCGAAGTGCATCGGCTGCAAGGCATGTCAGACGGCGTGCATGGAGTGGAACGACCTGCGCGACGACGTCGGTCATACGACCGGCGTCTACGACAATCCGCGTGATCTCACCGAACATTCGTGGACGGTGATGCGCTTCACGGAGTACGAGAACCCGAAGGGCGACCTCGAGTGGCTGATCCGCAAGGACGGCTGCATGCATTGCGAGGATCCGGGGTGTCTCAAGGCGTGTCCGTCGCCGGGCGCGATCGTGCAGTACACCAATGGCATCGTGGATTTTCACGAGGAAAACTGCATCGGCTGCGGATACTGCGTCACGGGCTGCCCGTTCAACATTCCGCGTATTTCCAAGGAAGATCATCGCGCGTACAAGTGCACGCTCTGTTCGGACCGCGTCGCGGTCGGGCAGGAGCCGGCGTGCGTGAAGACGTGTCCGACGGGCGCGATCATGTTCGGCACCAAGGTGGACATGATCACGCAAGCGGAGGATCGCATCGAAGACCTGAAGGAGCGCGGTTTCGAAAACGCGGGTCTTTACAACCCGGCGGGCGTGGGCGGCACGCATGTGATGTACGTGCTGCATCACGCGGATCAGCCGCAGCTTTATCACGGGCTCGCGAAAGACCCGCACATCAGTCCGCTGGTGTCGATCTGGAAAGGCGTGACCAAGCCGCTTGCAATGGCGGGTATCGCGCTGGCCGCGATCGCCGGGTTCTTCCACTACACGCGTGTCGGTCCGAACGAGGTGAGCGCGGAAGAAGAAGCCGAAGCACAGCACGAAGCCGAAGAGGCGTTTCAGCAAAGGGAGCGTTCGAATGAAACACGATAGCGAACTGCGCGACGTGAAGGGCAACCGCCTGATCGTCCGTTACACGCCGAACGAGCGCAGCAATCACTGGATCACCGCGATCACGTTCGTCTTGCTGGCGCTCTCCGGTCTCGCGATGTTTCATCCGTCGATGGCCTGGCTCTACGCAATCTTCGGCGGCGGCCAGTGGACGCGCATTCTGCATCCGTTCGTCGGCTGCGTGATGTTCGTCTCGTTCATGATTCTTGCGCTGCGTTTCTGGCATCACAACTATCTGGACAAAGCCGACGTGCAGTGGATGAAGCAGATCGACGACGTGCTGGCGAATCGCGAAGACCGGCTGCCGGAGATCGGCAAGTACAACGCCGGGCAAAAGCTGCTGTTCTTCACGATGGCCGCTTGCCTGCCGCTTCTGCTGTTGAGCGGCATCGTGATTTGGCGGCGTTACTTCTCGTTCTACTTTCCCATCGAGATCATTCGCGTGGCGGCGGTCGTGCATGCGGCGGCGGCGTTCGTGCTGATCGTCGGGATCATCGTGCATATCTACGCGGCGATCTGGATCAAGGGTTCCGTCGGCGCGATGACACGCGGCACGGTCACTTATGGATGGGCCAGGAAGCACCATCCGCGGTGGTTCAAGGAGATCATCGGCAAGTAGGCCGAATGCGCGTCAGTCGAGAATGGCGTGACGGCGCGCTAGCGCGTCGTCCGTCACTTCGATTGGCGCGCGTTCCTCGACTCGCACCGCGCGCTTCGAGGTCTAACGTGCGGACCATGTTGACGAGCGCGACGCCTTGCGTCCTTGTGCCAAGCCCGGCGAGCGGGACTGCGAAACCGGCGTATCGCGCGAAGCCGCCGCTCTGCATGACAGGCGCGACCAGTGCGGTCTCCAGCGCATTGAATGACGCAGCCGACAGCACGAGCCCGGGCCTGAAGTCGCTTTGTTGCTCATGGCCGATTGCCGGACTCAGGCCGACGTGCGCAATATCCCCGTGTCGAATTTGTTGCCTTTCACCATAGCTCACGTCCTACCGGTTTTGGATTGTTCCAGTCAGCCAATTCATCGGAGATAGGCGCCTTCGGGTCGCACTGCGCCAGCAGTTCCTCAAGCGAATACTCGCGACGAGCCGGCATCGGCATGATTCCCTCCGAGCACACCTCGACATTGAATTTGTCGCCAAGGGTCCGTTTCATGCCTTTCAGCAGCGCGGCGGGCAACCGGACTGCGGCGCCATTTCCCTGCTTCCGTATTGAAAGTTCCATTTAAGTTTCCGTTTGCGTGAACTCATTTTCGTACCTCCGCGCGGAGCTGAGCATCCCTGAGCGCTCCGTTATAAGCTGTTATTCTTGATCCCGCCCCGACCTTCCTTAAGGAATCCCGTGGTCCAACGCATTCTCGAAGCCGCCAAGATCGAGTCTCTCGATCCTTCGGCCATTCCCCGTCTTCGCATGCCCGAACGCGGCACCGTGTTCGCCGCCCGCGCCGCGCGTCTGTTGCAACTCGCCGAAGCGAGCAATCCGATCGCGGGCTATCTGCGTCTCATGGCCGCGCTCGCCGATGCGCAGCAACGCATCCTTTCGACCTCCACCGCATTGATGCCCGCGCGCGAGTCGATCGAACGCAATCAGCAGCATTCGATGCCTATCGTCCCCGCGCTCACCGACGAGCGCGATCCCGCGTGGCGCGACGTGCTGTTCATGCTGCTCGACAGTATCGAAGCCGCGGGCGCGCTTACGCCGCCGCTCGCGCAACTCGTCGCGCGTCTGCGCACGACCGACGCCGCCACGCTCGACACGCAGGCCGACGCGATCATCGCGCTGCGCTTCGCGGAGATCGATCCGGCGGCGGCGCCATTCATCGTCGCCGCGCTGCAAGTGGTGTGGACCGATCTGGCCACGCGCATCGCCGTGTCGGATGTGCCTTATCTCGATGCGCCCGGCGTCTGCCCGCTCTGCGGCTCGATGCCGGTGGCGAGCATCGTGCGCGTCGGCGGCACGCATGATGGATATCGCTACGTGCAGTGCGGCTTGTGCTCGACCGAATGGCATGTCGTGCGCGCCAAATGCTCGAATTGCGACTCCACCAAGGGCATTGCGTATCACGCCATGGGCACGCCCACGGACGACGAAACCGAGGAACAACGCGCCGCCCGCGCGAAGCAGGCCGCGCTCAAGGCCGAGTCGTGCGACGAATGCGGCATCTACAGAAAGATCGGCTATCAAGACAAGGCCTACGACTTCGAGCCTTACGCCGACGATCTGGCAAGCCTCACGCTCGACCTTCTGATGGGCGACGCCGGTTTTCGCCGTGCGTCGCCGCATCCGTGGCTGTGGCCCGAACACGTCGATGAAGCATGAAGGGAAGAGGATAGAAGCGTGAGTAATGTCACCGGCAACAACGACAGCGAATTGCGCGCGCTGATGGCACGAGTGCCATCGGTGGAGCGCGTGCTGGCATCGGCGGCATTCGCGCCGGTCTTGGCCGCGCACGGACGCACGCAGACGCTCGCCGTGCTGCGCGCGTCGCTCGACGCATGGCGCGCCGAAGCGCAGGCGGGCCGCGCATCCGTCGAGGCACTGGCCGATGCGAGCCTCGCGGCAAGCGTCGGCGCGACGCTCGACAAGCGCGCGGAAAGCAGCGTGAAAAGCGTCTTCAATCTCACGGGCACGGTGCTGCACACGAACCTCGGCCGCGCGCTGTTGCCGGATGAAGCGCTGCGCGCCGTCGCCGAAGTCCTGTCGCGGCCGGCCAATCTCGAATTCGATCTCGCGACCGGCGCGCGCGGCGACCGCGATGACCTCATCAACGAACTCATCTGTGAACTGACGGGCGCCGAAGCCGCGACGGTCGTCAACAACAACGCGGCCGCCGTGCTGCTGACGCTGTCCGCGCTGGCCGCGCGTCGCGAAGTGATCGTGTCGCGCGGCGAGCTGGTCGAGATTGGCGGCGCGTTTCGCATTCCCGACATCATGAGCCGCGCGGGCGCGAAGTTGCGCGAAGTCGGCACGACCAACCGCACGCATCTGAAGGATTACGACGAAGCGATCAACGCCAGGACCGCGCTCCTGATGAAAGTGCATTGCAGCAACTACGCGGTCACGGGCTTCACCAAGGAAGTCACGCTCGCGGAACTCGCGCCGCTCGCGAGGACGCGCGGCTTGCCGGTTGTCGTGGATCTCGGCAGCGGCACGCTCGTCGATTTGGCGCAATGGGGCTTGCCGCGCGAGGCCACGGTTCGCGAGACGGTCGAGGCTGGCGCGCAACTCGTCACCTTCAGCGGCGACAAGCTGCTCGGCGGCCCGCAGGCGGGCCTGATCGTCGGTACGAAGGAACTGATCGCGAAGATCAAGAAGCATCCGCTCAAGCGTGCGCTGCGGGTCGGCAAGCTCACGCTCGCGGCGCTCGAAGCGGTGTTGCGGCTTTATCGCACGCCGGAGACGCTCGCCGAACGTCTCACCACCTTGCGCCTGCTGACGCGTCCAGCGGACGCCATGCGCCTTGCCGCCGAACGCATCCGGCCCGTGCTGCAGGCAATGACCGGTGCGGATTTCGTCGTCGCCACCGAGCCGATGTTCAGCCAGATCGGCAGCGGCGCGTTGCCGGTCGATGTCCTGCCGAGCTACGGCCTCGTCGTGCGGCTCACGAGCGGCAAGAAGGCGGGCGGCCAGTTGAATCGCATCGAGCGCAGACTGCGCGATCTGCCGCGCCCGGTCATCGGGCGCATTGCGGATAACGCGCTGTGGCTCGATCTGCGCTGTCTCGAAGCACAGGACGAAGCCGCGTTCATCGCCCAGTTGGAGATGCGGGCAACGGGCCGCAACGCATGATCGTCGGCACGGCGGGCCATATCGATCACGGCAAGACCACACTCGTGCGCGTGTTGTCGGGGGTGGATACGGATCGTCTGAAGGAAGAGAAGGCGCGTGGCATTTCCATCGAACTGGGTTATGCATACGTGCCGCTTGGCGATGGCGGCGTGCTCGGCTTCATCGACGTGCCGGGGCACGAAAAGCTCGTGCATACGATGGCCGCGGGCGCATGCGGCATCGACTTCGCGCTCGTCGTGATCGCCGCCGACGATGGCGTTATGCCGCAAACGCGCGAACATCTTGCGATTCTTCAGTTGCTCGGCGTGAAAGATGGCGCAGTGGCGGTGACGAAGTCCGATCGTGTCGATGCCGCGCGCCTGAACGAAGTCCATGCCGAAATCGCCGCGCTGCTGGCCGGTACCGCTTTGCTAGACGCACCGCTCTTTAACACCAACGCCACGCGCGATGACGACTCCGGCGTGGCCGCGCTGAACGCGCATCTGCACGATGTCGCCAAGCACTGGCGCGCGCGCCGCGACGACGGCTTCTTTCGTTTGGCCGTGGACCGCGTGTTCACGCTCGCGGGCCAGGGCACGGTGGCGACCGGCACGGTGTTCACGGGGCAGACGAAGGTCGGCGACACGCTGGCGCTCGCGCCGCGCGAGGGCGAAGCGCCGGTTCGTGTGCGCAGCATTCACGCGCAGAATCGCGCTTCGGAGACGGGGCGCGCGGGCGAGCGCTGCGCGCTCAATCTCGCGGGCATCGAGAAGGACGCGCTGTCGCGCGGCGACTGGATTCTCGATGCGCGTCTCGCGCGCGCGTCCGAGCGAATCGACGTCGAACTCACGCTTCTCGCCGATACCTCGCCGGCGCTCACGCACTGGAGCCCGCTGCATGTACATCTGGGCACGATGCACCGCGTCGCGCACATCGCCTTGCTCGACGGCGAAACGCTCGCGGCCGGGCAGACGGCGCGCGTGCAACTCGTATTCGATAAGCCGGTTTGCGCGCTGCCGGGCGACCGCTTCATCGTTCGCAATGCGCAGGCGGATAAAACGGTAGGCGGCGGGCGTGTGCTCGACCCGTTTGCGCCCGCACGCAAGCGCCGCACGCCGCAGCGCCACGCGTGGCTCGATGCGCTCACCGCGATGCTCGACACCGGCGCCATCGGCGAACTCTTCGCGCAGTCGCCGTATGGCTTGCCGCGCTCGCTCGTCGAGCATCTTGCAGGTCGAACGCTTGGATCGATGACCCAGCCCGACGGTCTGCGCAGCATACCCATTCACGACGATGCGCTCTTGATCAGCGTCGCGCGATGGGACGCGCTGCACGCGTGTCTGACGGATGCACTCGCCGCCTTCCACGAACGCTTTGCGGACGAGCAAGGCCCGGATACCGCGCGCCTGCGCCGCATGGCCGCGCCGCTCGCGCCCGAAGCGCTGTGGCGCGCGCTCATCGACGACGCCGTGACGCAAGGCACGATTGCGCGAAGCGGTCCGTGGCTGCATTTGCCATCGCATACGGTTACGCTCGATGCCGCCGAGGACGCGCTGGCCCGCGTCGTGCTCCCATCGATCGAGAAAGGCCGCTTCGACCCGCCGTGGGTCAGGGATTTGGCCACCACGCATGGCGTGCCCGAAGACGCGGTGCGGCGTCTGTTGCGCAAGCTCTCGCGCCGTGGCGATGTCTTTCAGGTGGTGCGCGACTTGTTTTACGGACGCGCGTCCATTGCAGCACTTGCACGGCTGGCTGCCGAACATGCAAACGCGAACGGTGCGATAGGCGCGGCCGCATTTCGCGATGCCAGCGCGCTCGGCCGCAAACGCGCGATCCAGGTTTTGGAGTTCTTCGACAGGGTTGGGTACACTCGGTTTCACCGCGACCTTCATCTGTTGCGAACCGACAGCCGCTGGCACGAATCCGTCTGACTATCGAACGTCGAGTTACGACGTGGAGACCTTCGCGGCGCACGCTGTCGCGTGAAATCCGATGGAGCATTCCTACTACAAGCTCTTGCATCTTCTGTCGAGCCATCCCGAATGGACGCTCGTGGTAGTGCTGCTTGCGTCGTTTCTGGAGTCGCTCGCATTCATCGGCACCTTCATTCCGGGCAGCACGGCCATGTTCATCGCGGGCGCGCTCGTCGGAACCGGCGCGCTGAATCTCGGCTGGGTGATGGTCTGCGCGGTCGTTGGCGCCATTGCGGGCGACGCGGTCAGCTTCTGGTTCGGCAAGCGCTATGCAACGAGCATTGCGCAGATGTGGCCGTTTCGGGCGCATCCCGGCGCACTCGTCGCCGGCCGAAGATACTTCGACAAACACGGCGCGAAGAGCGTGGTGCTCGCGCGTTTCGTCGGACCGATGCGCGCGGTGGTGCCGGTCGTCGCTGGCGTCGCGGGCATGACGCCCGCGCGCTTTCTGGCGGTCAACATCATTTCCGCGCTGATCTGGGCGCCGCTGCACATCCTGCCGGGCGTGGTCTTCGGAGCTTCGATCGAACTGGCGGGCGCGGTATCGATCCGGCTCGTGGTGATCCTCGTTATCCTCGCGGCGCTTGCGTGGCTCGTGTTCAATCTCGCGCGCGTGGTGATTTCGCATGCGAAGGAATGGACGTTCGCCTCGCGCGACATGTTGCTTGCGACCTGCCAGCAACGCCGTGGTCTGGCCGCGCGGATGCTCGCACGCGCGCTCGATCCGGGCAATCCTGCGACCGGGCTCATCGTGATGATTTCCGCGCTGCTGCTCGTCTCGGCGGTCGCGTTCTTCTACGTGCTGTCGGGCGTGGCGCGCGGCAGTTCGCTCGTGCAGGTGGACACCTCCATCTTCCGGCTGTTGCAGTCGTTCCGTTCGACCTGGGCCGATTCCATCCTCGATGCCGCCGCCACGCTCGGCAGCACGCCGACGCTCGCCGCGCTCGCCGTGACGGTCGTCGTGTGGATGGTGTTCGAGCGGCGCTGGCGCACGGTCACGTACTGGCTCGTCGCCGTCGTGTTTTCGCAATTGCTGGTGCTCGCGATCCGCTTCACCGCGCGCGATCCGATGCTCGTCACGCTCGCGCCCGCCGACCATTCTTTTCTGAGCAGTCACGTCTCGGCCACGGTCGTGATCTACGGCTTTCTCGCGTTCTTGCTGCTGCGGCGCGTCGGCACCATTTCGGGTGTGTTGATCGCGACGGCGACATCGGCGATCGTCACGGCCGTCGCGCTCGCCGGGTTGTACTTCGGCCGCTTCACCATTTCCGCCGTGCTCGGCAGCGTCGCGCTCGCGGCCATCTGGGTGTTTCTGATCGCGCTCACGGCGGTGTGGCGCAATCCCGGCAAACCGAAGCCGCGTCCGTGGATGCCGTTCGCGGTGCTAGCCGTCATCTGCGCAAGCGTGGCGTTGCAGTTGAGCGATTCATCCGAGGCGCACAGCGCGCCGCCCGTCACGGTCGTCATCACGCCGATTCAATGGACCGATACCTTCTGGCGCACGTTCTCGTGCTACCGGTCGGCCATGGATGGCGACCGTCGTGAGCCGATCACCGTGCAATGGGCGGCCACGCCCGCGCAGATCCGCGCGCAACTGACGAGCCGCGGCTGGACCGAGGTGTCGGGTGTGTCGGTGAAGAGCGTGATGTCGGTGGTGTCGCCCAACGCACCGGCGGTCGCCTTGCCCGCGCTGCCGCGTCTGAACAACGGCGAGCCGTCGAAGCTCGTGTTCACGCGATCCCATCTCGGCCCGCAGGAGCGCGACGTCCTGCGTTTTTGGCCCACGAACTACGCGCTAGGCATGGGCGCCCGCGCGCGGCCCATGCCGATCTGGCTCGGGTCCGTGGTCCATGAGCGCATCAGGCGACCGACCTGGCCGTTCAACGTGCTGCGCCCGGACTTGCGTGGCGACCCGATGGCGTTCGACCGTGGCGCGAGTTCGCCGTGGGGCGGCATTGAAATTGCGAATAGCGCGGGGTGCGGCGGCATTCCCGTGATGCTCGTCGAATCGCGGGCCGATTGAGCGCGTCCGGCCGCGAGACCACAGACCACAACGAACCGAGGAAGACGCGTGATTCAGATACCGCCATCGGCGATTGCGCAGTGGGGCGGGGCGGCGGTGTTCGCCAATGTGCTGCTGACGCGGCTCGGTGTGCCGCTGCCTTCCGCGCCGTTGCTGCTGTTCGCGGGAACGGCCGTCGCGAACGGGCGGCTCTCGTTCGTCTCCGTGCTGGTGGCGGCGGTGGCGGGCGCGCTCATTGGCGACGGTGTGTGGTTTGCGGCGGGACGCATCCACGGGCGCAAGCTCATTGCCGCGCTTTCGCGTCGCTCCTACGCGATCGACAACGGCATGCGTACGACCGGCGCCCTTTTCGAGCGGCATGGCGCGCCTATCGTCGCGGTATCGAAGTTCATACCGGGACTCGGACTCGTCACGCCGCCCTTGATGGGTACGACGCAAATCGCCGTGCCCGCGTTCGTTCTTTGGGATACGGGTGGGATCGTCGCGTGGGCTGCGTTCTGGCTGCTGGGCGGCGCGCTCTTTCAGCGGCAACTGCAATGGACGCTGATGGAGTTGCATCTGCACGGCGCGACGGTGATCGACCTGCTGGTGGTGCTCGCGCTTATCTTCTTCGCGTACCGTCTGTTACGCCGCAAGCCGCCGCATCAGCCTAGCGACAAGAGCGGTTAATGGCCGGTGCGCCGGCACGTATGCGAATTACGCATCACCGCTATAATCGCGGCGCGCCTGGTCGAAGTGTTGTCAGCGTGCTGAGTTTCTCCGCAGGAAGGCATTCGTATCCGGTGGTACGGCCGGGCTTCAAACCCGGTTGGGGATGTCAGACATTCCCAGGTCGGTTCGACTCCGGCTGCCTTCCGCCAATGCCTTTCCTCGCGCCTCTTTGGGTGCCGTTAGCGACGCTCGTACGACAACGTCGCCGGATCGCTGTTTCTGAAAACCGCGAACCACGGATCGACGAGGCCTCCGCCAACCGGAACGACGACGTCGCATTTCTTCGTGCGCGTGTCGCATCGGCGCAATTCGCCTGTCGTCTCCGCTGCGCTCCCAGAGATCGGAATGTACAGCTTTCCTTCGGGACCGAAGATCAGTGCCTGCGCGGATGCTCGCGGTTTATCGAAGTCGGATAGCGGCAAGGAGTCGACGACTTTCCCGCTCCTCACGTCGAACTTCAGAATGCGGTCGACGTTGTTCTTATCCAGCGGATCGGCGCTGCTGGTGGTATCGCGAAAACTCGTGACCCAAAGGTAGCCCTTGTCGTCGAACACCAAGCCTTCTGGCCGATGGAATCCGAACTTCAAGCCCTGACTTTGCACCGATGCATTGGTCGCAATCACCTTGTCCAGTTTATGGGTGTAGGGATTGAAGCGAAGGATGTACGCGAGCAGCGATAAGGGGTCCGTCGGCGCTACCGCAGGACAGCCGCGCGCCGCGACATACAGCATGCCGTCCGGCCCGAATACGACGCCACGCGGATAAAAGCCCGCCGCGAATCCGACACGGTCCAGCGTGCGAACGAACGCGCCCGATTCGCTGTATTCCCGCACATCGCCTTCGTCCACCTTCGTGCAAGTTTGCCCGCTCTTGATGACGTTCGCGACGTAGTAATGGTCCGGCTGATAACCGTAATGCCAGTCGCGCGTGCCGCCGCCGAAAACGATGCCCTGCGGCGCATAAGGTACGTTTCGCGATTTTGGATTCACGAGGTACTGCTCGAACATGCCCGTGCGCCCATTCAGCTTGATGACGTCGCCACTCGCCGTAGGATCGATGCTGAAGTTTTGAATGCTGGCGATCAAGGAGGCGTCGTTGAAGATGATGCCCATGACGCCGTTCAACTCGCCACCGAAGGTAGAAGATGCGAAAACGCGCACGGCTCCGGTACGGAGGTCGACCTGCTTGATGGTGTCATCGTTCGTGTCATTCGGGTCGCCGATATCGCCGACGAAGATGCTCTCGCTTCTGTTGCCACCTCCTCGCGAGAACGAGTCATCGGCTTGCGCCCAATGCGTCGTGAATATGCCGCCCGCGACGGCCGCACCCAAAAATAATGAACGAAGAATCTTCGACGCGAATACCGCTCTTGCGTGCCGTGTCTCGCTTGAGACCGGGAAAGCTGGTTTCATTGCCGCCTCCATGGATGAGCTTGATGTGTTCCTCGTATGCGCCACGGTCCGATCGCGCATCCGTGTCGCGACATGTGTGTACGGCCGTGGCTTTCATCGACGTCGCGTGCGGCGTCTGGTCTTGCTGAATTGCGCGGACAAAAGGAGAGGCGTGCTCGTGTCCGTCGAGCAGCATGAATTCGTTTGGAGTCTGAAATATACCGAACGGTCGGATGCGCGGTGCTTTCTGGCGCGCGCTGGGACGCTGGCGATGACCTGACTTAGCATAGTCGGAACGAAGCGGAATGCAAGGCAATGACAAGACGCTCGTCGGATGCGTCCGGTGGGTTTCGGGCACAGCCGATTCAGCGTGAATCTTCGAGCCATGCGGAATTCACAATTCAGACTTGCTTTGACCTCTGTATAGATTTTGGCTAACATCCAATCACTTGGTGTGTTCGTTTCGGGTTTTTGCAGCTCTCGTCCGCGCTTAAAAGTGCATATGCACTTTAGCCGGCCAACCTGGAACGGACGTGCTTAACCACGAAACAGGAGAGGCATCATGGGACAGCAACGAATTTTGGTTACGGCAGCGGCGGGCAAGACGGGCGTGCATACCGTTCAAAACCTGCTCGACAGCGGACATGCAGTCCGCGCGCTCGTGCGAACAGTGGATGCGCGCAGCGAGGCGCTTCGGCAGGCCGGGGCGGAAGTCATCGTCGGAGACTTGCTCTCGCACGACGACGCCATTCGTGCGACGGATGGCGTCTCTGCCGCGTATCTCTGTTTTCCCGTGCGTCCGGGCTTCATCCAGGCGACCGCCTATTTCGCCGATGCAGCGCGTCGCAATGGACTCGATGTCGTCGTCAACATGTCGCAAATCTCCGCGCGAGAAGATTCGAAGAGCCACGCGGCGCGCGACCATTGGATTGCCGAGAGAGTGCTCGACTGGTCGGGCGTGCCGACGGTGCATATCCGTCCGACGTTTTTCTCCGAGTGGATGGTTTTTCCGTGGGTGCGCGATACGATCGTGCAGGACGGCAAGATTGCGCTGCCATTCGGCAACGGACGTCACGCGCCGATTGCCGCCGAAGATCAGGCGCGCTTCATCGCGACAGCGCTCGCGAAACCCGCAGGTCATATCGGCAAGACGTACGAGCTTTGCGGTCCCATCGAGCTGAGTCAGAAGGAAATTGCCGAGAAGATCGGCGCGGTGCTCGATCGCAAAGTCGTCTACGACCCGATGACGCTCGACGCTTATCGCGAGCATCTGAGCCAATACAAGTTGCCCGAATTCATGATCCAGCATTTCATCGAAGTGGCGGTGGACTATCAGAACGGCGTGTTCGAAGGGCGCGACGAGATCATCGGCCGGGTCACCGGGAAGGCGCCGCAGACCGTCGAGGAGTTTGTGGAAGCTAATCGTGCTGCGTTCGGGAAGCGCGACATTTAAGGTGCGTGCTTTATAGCGTTGCCGTGGCGCGTTTAGCGTAAGAACGCGTCACCGGCTCGATTCAGCATCACGGACGTGTGCCGTTTGCAGATGTTCTCTGCATTCACGCGTCGCATGCGTTCCGACCCGTAGCGGTCTTTGGGTACGCTGGCTTATTCGCTGCAGAGCGCGTACCGCGTCGTCCGCGCCATGTACGGCCGAATAGCTTGAGTTTTGCAACCGGTCTAAATCGTTACCGGCCGACTGGCAGCGCAACGTATATGCGTCTTGCCAAACGACAGACATATTTAGGACGTTTAATAAAGTATCTTTCGTGCAGCTTGGTTACGATTGGGGTTCCGCTTGCTTTCGAACGACCGAGCCTGGTGGCTCCGGTTGTCGACAGCTTAAGTATCTGGCGACAGCATGTTTGCTGAAAGCGGACTGTCGCCCCACATAACCAGAAAAGGTTTGAAATGATCAAGATCGATCGCATTGCACTGGCACAATCGAATATCGCTGGCGGCGCTGTGAAGCAGGGCACGGGCACCGGTCCGTACTCGCCGAACACGCCTGCCGCACCGACGCAAACGGGCACTGCCAGTTCCGTCATCATCGTCAACGGTCAGACGGTCATCAGTCAAAGCGTCACGTTCTAACGAACGCTGCGGCTGACAGTCGACAAAGGCGGATCGCACGATCCGCCTTTGATCGAGTGCGGTAACTGCCGTTTAACCCGCCTGCGCGGGTTGCACGCTGTCTTTCTGCCTGCGCTGCAGTTCCTGCGTCGTCTCGCCTTGACCGTTCGGCAACCAACCCGGCGGGCGAAGCACGAAGGAGACGGCATCCGAAACGCGCTTTGCACCGGCCATGTCTTTTGCAAGGCTCACCCAGTGCTCCGTCTCCACGACGACCGGGTTATGCGAAGTGGTCGGCGTTGTCAGGCCGTAGCGGCAGGGTTCATCGGCGCGTTCCTCCACGTAAGTGCCGAACAGCCGGTCGAAGATAATCAGCACACCGCCGAAGTTGGCATCCAGGTAAGTGGCATTCGAAGCATGATGAACTCGGTGTGAAGAGGGCGTGTTGAACACGTATTCGAGCCAGCCGAGCTTGGGTATCCACGTAGCGTGCAACCAGAACTGATCGAGCAGATTGATGGACACGACGGCTATCACCACTTCCGGTTTCACGCCGAGCCACGAGAGCGGCGTGAAGAAGATGGCCGAACCCGTGAGCTTGGTGGTCCAGCCGAGCCGATAAGCGGATGACAACGTCAACTGGTTCGGCGAGTGATGAACCGCGTGGCTCGCCCAGAAGAAGCGCACCGTATGCGCTATGCGGTGATACCAGTAGTAGCAGAACTCCTGGCCAATGAAGAGCAGGAAGATCGTCAGCATGTCGTTGGTCGCGACGGTATGGATACGGTGTTCCCACGCGAAATGAAACACAGGCGTTGCTAGCGAAAGCGGCAAGAACGCGAGCAGCTTTCGGCCGATCAGATCGGCGAGCGAAATCCAGAACTCGTGCCAGTCAAACGCGCGGTCGGTGCCTTTGTACTTGCCATGCAGCACGAACGCTTCGGTCATCGATGCAACAAGCACGATGGCCATCATGTACGTCGTGATTTTGCCGATCAATTCCATGATTTCACTCGGTTCCAGTAGGTTGCGAATGAAGTCACTTTAGCGATCGACTTCGTTGAAAACCATGCAGAAGTTATTTCGCGGGATGTCACGTCAACGACCTGCACCGGGCCTGCCGAAAAATCGAATTTAGATGCGCTTGCCTTTGGACAGCCGACTGAATGTTGCGTCGCTACAAATTTTCCATGCGGTTAATGATAACGAATCGCATTTACCCTATAATGCCGGCGACAACAGAACAGACCGAACGTGCGTGAGCCTTTCGGCGTTCGCCAAAAAATCCCGCCCGGATTCCCCTTGCCCTGGGACGGTAACCGACCATCACCGACGTTCTTCCGATTCATGCCCGTGTTCCGTTCGAATTCCGCGCAGGCCTTGCCTGCCAAGGCGCTTGTTCATCGCGCCGCTATCGTTGCCGCTATCGCCGTCGTGTTTTCCGTGTCGGCCCAAGCTCAAACTGCCGACGCTCCATCCAGCACCGATAACAGTGCTTCTCCCGCCAACACTTTGCCTGCGGTCAAGGTTCAGGCATCGAAAGAAGCGTTGCCCGGTTCGCTCGAACCGACTTATGCAGGCGGCCAAGTCGCGCGCGGCGCAAGTTTTGGCGTGCTCGGCCAGCAGAAGATGCTCGACGTGCCGTTCAGCATGACGACTTACACGTCCAAGCTGATCGAAGATCAACAAGCGCGCACTATCGGCGACGTGCTGATGAACGACCCGTCCGTGCGCACGTCTTACGGCTTCGGCAACTTCGCCGAGACCTACGTCATTCGCGGCTTCCAGTTGCAGGGCGACGATGTGTCGCTCAACGGTCTCTATGGCATCACGCCGCGCCAGCTCGTCGCGACCGACGCGCTCGAACGCGTCGATGTCTTCAAGGGCGCAAATGCGTTTCTGAATGGCGCATCGCCGGGCGGTTCGGCGGTGGGCGGCGGTTTAAATCTGCAATTGAAGCGCGCCGACGATAAGCCGCTTACGCGCGTGACGGTCGAAGAAACCGCTTCGGGCGATTTCGGCGCGCATGTCGACGTGGGTCGCCGTTTCGGCAGCGAAGGGCAGTTCGGTATTCGCGTGAACCAGGCGAATCACGACGGCGAGACGAGTATCGACGGCGAACATCGGCGCGACAATACGACGGCCGTGTCGCTCGACTGGCGCGGCGAAAAGCTGCGTCTCTACGGCGATTTTCTGTATCAGCGCCAGCGCGTGAACGGCGGCCGGCCGACGGTCAACGACTCGGCGAATTACATCCCCGAGCCGCCCTCGGCCACGTATAACTATGCGCAGACGTGGAGCTATTCATCGCTCGAAGATACCGTCGGCATCCTGCGCGCGGAATACGATTTTCTGCCTGGCTGGACGGCTTACGTGACGGGCGGCACGCGTCACACCAACGAGCACGGGGAGTATTCGTCGCCCACGGTGAGCGCGACGGGCGTGACGGCCACGCGTCTCGGCGTGCCGCACCAGGAGGACAACACGTCGGCGGAAGCGGGTGTGCACGGTCATTTCAACACGGGACCGGTGTCGCATTTCGTGGCGGCGGGCGCGTCGATCGTACGGACGGATTCGCAGTCGGCCTACACGCTTTCCGGTTCGTTCCCGACGAGTCTGTATGACACGCCGCAAGTCGGCTATCCGGCTAACGCGTTCACGGGCGGCAATCTGCAAGATCCGCAGACCACCGCGCTGAATCTGCTGCGCAGCATTTCCGTGTCGGATACGCTCGGCTTCCTGAACGATCGCGTGCTCTTCACCATCGGCGCGCGGCATCAGGAATTGCTGTCGAATTCTTACTCGTACACCGGAGCGCAGACGGCGAACTATAACCAGTCGATCACGACGCCGGTCTTCGGCCTGGTCGTGAAGCCATGGGAAAACGTGGCGCTGTTCGCGAATCGCAGCGAAGCACTGACCATCGGCGACACGGCGCCCAACACCGCGCTCAACTTCGGGCAGCAACTCGCGCCCGAGAAGTCGAAGCAATACGAAGTCGGCGCGAAGTACGACAACGGCAAGTACGGCGCATCGCTCGCGCTATTCCAGATCGAAAAGCCGATGACCTACACCAACACCGCGGGCTTCTTCGTCGCGGACGGTGACGAACGCCATCGCGGCGTGGAGGCATCGGTGTACGGCGAGCCGGTAAAGGGCGTGCGCCTGATCGCGGGCGCGACTTACATCAACGCGACGCAGCAGGACACGGGCACCGCCGTGACCAACGGCAACAAGCCGATCGGCGTGCCGACCATGATGTTCAACCTGAACGCGGAATACGATGTGCCGATGCTAAACGGCCTCACGCTAACGGCGCGCTGGATCCACACGGGCTCGCAGTATCTGAACGTGAACAACACGTTGTCGATCCCGGCGTGGGATACCTTCGACCTCGGCGCGCGCTACTCGACAGCGGTTTTCGGCCGTCCGACGACCTTCCGCGCAAGCGTGCTCAACGTGGCGAACAAATCTTACTGGTCGTCGACGAGCGGCGGGTATTTGCTGCAAGGCGCGCCGCGCACGGTGCTGTTGTCGGTGACGACGGACTTCTGATGCTCACGTAAAAACGCCGCCGGTTCGCAATGGAACTGGCGGCGTTTTCGTTTGCGCGATACACGTCAGGCGATCAGGCACTTATGCAGCGAAACCCAGCGTAGACGTACTGGTAACGCCCTTGAAACCAGTTGCGAAAACTTGGTCTCAACATGCATGCCGCGGTACGCGGTGAGCCGCCCTTCATGATGAAGTGCTTGCCGTCGAAGAAATTGGCCGAATAGCCGAGATAGAACGGGAAGGGCTCGAAGCCTTCGAGCGGCCCGAAGACCGTCGAGGTCCATTCCCAGCCATTGCCAAACTGGCCTTCGACGCCAAAGCCGCTGCGATTCTCTGGATAGGCCTGCACGGGTGAGGGGTCCCAGCGCCGGAAGTCGAAGTTGCCTTCCACTTCGTGCGGCGCGCCTTCCGCCGCGCGCTGCCATTGCGCCTCGCTCGGCAGCGCCTTGCCGGCCCAGCGCGCATAGGCGTTCGCCTCGGCATAACTCACGTACACCGGCCAGTCGAGCGGCAACTCGATTTCCTCGAACATCGTGCGCAGTCGCCAGCCATCGGAGCTGTCGCTTTCGGCGGGAATCCAGAAGGCCGGATGCGCCACGCGTTGCTCCTCCTTCCACGCCCAGTCGGCATCGGTCCAATAGGCACGATTCCAGTAGCCGCCGGCATCGATGAAGCGCAAATAGTCGCCGTTCGTCACCATGTGGCGGTCGATCACGAACGCAGGCACGTTCACACGAACCTGGCCGAACTCGTTGTCCCAACCGAACATGCCGCCTTCGCGCGTCAGCCCGAGTGTCGCCGTTCCGGCCGGCACGCTCACCGTCTCGTGGGAAAGTTCACTTTCGGAGTTTCGCTGCGAAATCGCATTCGCCGGCGCGATTTTTCTATCGACTGGCAATTGATGCAGCATGTAGGCAAGCGTTTCGGCGTGCATCAGCCGATGTTCGATTGCGACTTCCAGCAACTGCGCGGGCGATTCGTCGGCGGAAAGCGGCCGTGCGGCGATGGTCACCGGATCGAATTGCGCGTCGATATCCGCGCGCACGCGGTCGCGATACGCCCGCACTTCGGCGAGCGTGGGCCAGTCGGCGGGCTGATCGGTGGGCAAGCCGCCATCGACCGGATCGATGCCAAAAGCAAACAGTTGGTCGTAGGCAGGATTGAAGTCCGGCAGGTCGAAGAGCCGTTTGTCGAGCAGATTACGGTCGAAGGCTTCGAGATGCCCGATGTAGAAAACGATGCGATGCCGTTCGGCAATCGGCCGGTCGTAAAGATGCTCCGGCTTGACGATATCGAACAATTCGTCGGTCACGCGACGCGCCTCGGCGAGCCGGTCGAGCAACGGGTGACGCAGGGAAGGTTCGCGATTCATGTCGCCCAATCTCCGTGGCTTAGCCAATCAGAAAGATTAAAGCGTAGCGAACCGCGTGCCAACTGAAAAATCCACGCGGTTTATGCGCGTTTTGTCTAACAATCGCGGCGCAAGGCGCGCCGCGCAAGGCTTTGCGTCAGATGCTGCGCAGGCGTTCGAAATCGTTGATGCGAATGGATTTGCCCTTCGCTTCGATGAGGCCGAGCTTGTCGAAACGCGAGAGCGTGCGGCTCACGGTTTCAAGCGTCATGCCGAGATAGCTGCCGATATCGTCCCGCGTCATGCGCAACGTGAACTCCGCCGTGGCATACCCCCGCTTGGCGAGCCGCATGGATAGATCGAGCAGCAAGCGTGCAACGCGCTCTTCGGCGCGCAGCAGGCCGAGTTGCAAGACATGATCCGCCTCGCGATTGATAGCCTGTCCGAGCATGCGAAGCATCCGCTTTTGCAGGGTGTCGGTTTCGCGGCACATGCGCTCGAAAAGCGCATACGGAATGACACACACGGAACTGTCTTCGAGCGCGATCGCGTCGCAGGCATGCTCGCCTTCGCCGATACCGTCGAGCCCGAGCGCGTCGCCCGCCAGCAAGAGGCCCGTGACCTGTTCGCGTCCGCCTTCGCGGATCACCACGGTCTTGATCGACCCCGAGCGCAACGCGAACAGCGAATCGAACGGAGTGCCCGCACGGTAGAGCGCTTCGCCACGCCGCACCGAACGCGTAACCGAGATCACATGTTCGAGTTTGGCGATGTCACGAGCGTTCAGGCCTTCGGGCATGCAGAGATGGCGCATGGCGCAGGTCGAGCACTGAGCCAGATTGCGCCGTGAGGGAAAAATGTCGGACATGGCGGCCGCTTTTGTTGATGGATGACAAAAACCATTGTCCCATCGCGGGATTGTTAACCCTGGCGACAAAATGCCGCGCATCCGTTTGCGCTAGTCCGTGGTCAGGCGCTTTCGTCGCCTTCCGCGCTGGCTGCCGAGGGAATTAGCAAAACGGGCAGCGTGGCTTGCCGCAGGCATCGCTCCGCAACGCTGCCAAGAAGCAGGCGCTGAAAGCCTTTGCGTCCGTGCGTGCCCATGATCAGCACATCGGCGTTGAAGTCGACGGCGGCCTTGGTGATAAGCATCGCAATGTCGTCGCTCGCGGTGGCCTCGACGGTCACGACCTGCCCTTCGATGCCGCGTTGCCTGAGCGCGTCCGCCGCCTGTCGAGCAAGGTCGGAGCCTTCCTCCGCCAGCGTTTTCTGCAACTGGCTCGGATCGTAGCCGGGCACGTCGAAATACACGGCCCCGCTCTCGACGACGTAATACGGCTGCACGACGGCCTGATGCGTGACAGCGAGATCGAGCGCGATTTCGAAGGCGCGCTGTGAAGTCCGGCTTCCGTCGATGGCGACGACAATGCGTTTGAACATGACGTTTTCCTCTTTCCCGGTCGATGTTTCACCGTGGATTGCACGGCGAGAAGGCGCTTCCAGCATAGCGCGCGAGTAGTCCGAAGACCTGCGGTTAATTTTGCGCTGGGTCGATCTGCCGCAAGCTAACCCGTACAATTCGTCTTTCTGACATCAGCGCCCGCTTAAAAATTCCACGGGCGTTCGTCCGACTCGTTTTCCCCAGCCCGCCGCATGACCGAAACCCAGCCGCCAGCACTCGCCTTCAGAACCGCGCTTTACGCGATGCTCGGCATCGGACTCGTCAACATGCTCGTGGCGCTCGATCAGACCGTGGTGAGCACCGCGCTGCCGTCTATCGTCGCGGAACTGCACGGCTTCGAGTATTACGCGTGGATTGCGAGCGCGTATCTGCTGGCGTCGGTGGTGACGGTGCCCGTGTTCGGACGTCTCGGCGATTACTTCGGCCGCAAGCGTTTCGTGATCGCCGCGGTGATCACGTTCACCGTGGCGTCGGTGTTGTGCGGACTCGCGCCGGACATGCTGTTTCTCGCGCTTGCGCGCGGTTTGCAGGGCGTGGGCGGCGGCATGATGGTCGGCACCGCGTTCGCCGCGATCCCCGATCTCTTCCCCGATCCGCGTGCCCGCGTGCGCTGGCAGGTGGTGCTGGCGGCGGCATACGGCATAGGCACGGCGGCGGGGCCGTCGCTCGGCGGCTGGATGAGTCAGCACTGGGGCTGGCGCTCGACCTTCCTCGTGAACTTGCCGGTCGGCGCGCTGGCGCTGTACTTCATCTGGGCGCATTTGCCGAATCTGCATCGGCCGCGTGAAGGCGGCGTGAAGATCGACTGGCCCGGCGCCGTGCTCGTCGCGCTCGTGCTCGGCGGTTTTCAGGCGTTGATCGAGGCACTGCCGAAAGGCGGACTGTCGGCTGGCAATCTCGCGCTCGGCGGCGCGGTGATCGTGGGCGCGGCGGCGCTTCTGATTTGCGAGCGGCGCGCGACGCATCCGATCATCCCGCTCGATATTTTTCGTGAGCCACAACTCGTCACGTTGTTCACGCTGTCGTTCCTCGCCGGCTTCGTGATGTTCTCGCTGATCTTCTTCGCGCCGCTTTTGCTGCAGGGCGGCTTCGGCCTTTCGCCGCAGGAGGCGGGGTTGCTCGCCACGCCGATTGCCGCGTGCATTGCGCTTGGCAGCTTCATCAACACGCGTATCGTCATTCATTTGCGCAAGCCGACGATGATCCTCACCATCGGCTTCACGTTGCTGATGCTGGCGTCGGTGGCGCTTGCCTTCGCGCAGGAAACGACGTCCTATTTGTATATCGAGCTGCCGATGGGCGCGGTCGGCATTGGTTTGGGCTTCGTGCTCAACAACATGAATATCTTCGGGCAGGAGATCGCGGGGCGCGAGCGTTTCGGCATCACAACGGCGCTCTTGCAGTCCACACGCATGGTCGGCGGCATGCTCGGAACGAGTATCGTCGGGACGATCGTCGCGCATCATTACGCGAGCGTGGTTTCGCGCACGATCAGCGTTCTGGGTACGAGCGCGGCGTCGCAGTGGCGGCCGCGTTTTATCGACCCGCGCATTCTCGTCGATGAAGCGTTGCGCGACACACTGCTGTCCGAACTGCGCACGGCCGGGCTCGATGCTCCCGCGCTCTTCGATGCTGCCCGCGACGCGCTCGTGCAGTCCATTCACATCGGCGTGATGTTGACCGCAGTGGCCGCGTTGGTGGCGGCGTTGCTCGTGCGGCGGATTTCGCATATCACTTTTCGGCGGGCTGGGGCTTCGGCGAAAGACGCGGCGTAAGGCGCGGCGGTCAGGCTGAACGGCTGCCGCGCTTTAGTACGATCGGCTGCGCCTTCCACGGTTTGGTACCTTTCTGGCGCCAGTGTGCTAGCTTTTCGACGCGATCACCGCAGCTACGACACGCGTCGCTCATGCATTCGCGGAACGCTTCCCTCGCGTCGCCGGTCACTTAAATCAAGACGCGCAGCGCCGCACGCGGCACGCTTACTGCGCCCGTTCGTCGACACGTTCATTGCCGCGCGCCCTCGGATTTAGTGAACGAAGGCGCATCCGGCCTCATCGATACAAGGAGCTGACATGAAGATCACCGGCGAAATGTTGATCGGCGCATCGGCCGTACGAGGCACCGACGCCACGCTGCGCGCCTTCGATCCCGCACGCGACATCGAACTCGAACCCGTCTTCGGCGGTGGCGGCGACGCCGAAGTCGCGCGTGCCTGCGAACTCGCGGATGCCGCATTCGACGCGTATCGTCTCGCGCCACTGGAAACCCGCGCGCAGTTTCTCGAAGCGATCGCGGACAACATCATCGCGCTCGGCGATACGCTGATCGACCGTGCGCACGCGGAATCCGCGTTGCCGAAGGCGCGAATCGAAGGCGAACGCGCGCGCACGGTCGGACAACTGCGGCTCTTCGCGTCGCTCGTGCGTGAAGGCCGATGGCTTGCCGCGACGCTCGATTCCGCCCAACCCGACAGAAAGCCGTTGCCGCGCTCCGATCTGCGTTTGCAAAAGATTCCGGTCGGTCCGGTTGCCGTGTTCGGCGCTAGCAATTTTCCGCTGGCGTTCTCGGTCGCGGGCGGCGACACGGCGTCGGCGCTCGCGGCGGGCTGTCCTGTCGTCGTCAAGTCGCATCCGGCTCATCTCGGCACGTCGGAACTCGTGGGACGCGCGATCCAGAAAGCCGTTGCCGACAGTGGCCTGCCCGAAGGGGTGTTCTCGCTGGTGGTCGGCGCGGGCAATGCCATCGGCGAGGCGCTGGTGGCGCATCCCGCGATCAAATCGGTTGGTTTCACGGGCTCGCGCCGCGGCGGCCTCGCGCTCGTGAACATCGCGGCGAAGCGCCCCGAGCTGATTCCCGTTTTCGCCGAAATGAGCAGCGTGAATCCGGTCTTCGCTTTGCCGGGCGCGCTCGCCAAGCGCGGCGATACGCTCGCTTCGGGCTATATCGATTCGGTGACATTGGGCGTCGGCCAGTTTTGTACGAATCCCGGCCTTGTGATCGCGCTGGCGGATTCCGATCTCGACGATTTCATCGATCACGCGGCGGCCGCGCTCGAAAAGAAGGGCACGCAGACAATGCTGACTGCGGGCATCGCCGACGCCTACGCGAACGGCGTGAAGGAACGCGACGCGACGGGAGCGGAACGCATTGCAACGGGCAAGCAGGAAGGTGGCGCAGCTGGCAAGGGCGGCGCGTTGCCGGCGCTGTATCGCGTGACGGCGGAGCAGTTCTTGACCGTGCCGCAGCTCGCCGACGAAATTTTCGGGCCCACGTCGATCATCGTTGTGTGTCAGGGCGAGGACGAGATGATCGACGTCGCGCGTCGTTTGGAAGGCCAGTTGACCGCGACCTTGCTGATGGACAACGACGACATCGATCTCGCGCGCCGGCTCATGCCCGTGCTCGAACGCAAAGTGGGCCGCATTTTGGCGAACGGCTTTCCGACCGGCGTCGAGGTGTCGTATGCGATGGTGCACGGCGGCCCGTACCCGGCGACTTCCGACAGCCGTGCGACTTCGGTCGGCGCGATGGCAATCGAACGATTCCTGCGGCCGGTGTGCTATCAGGATTTGCCGGCAGCGCTCTTGCCCGAATCGCTTGCCGATGACAACCCGCTCAATCTCTGGCGCCTGCGCGATGGCGAGCTGGGACCGAATTGATCCACTTGAGCCAAACCGAGGAGACCCCAAGCATGACAAGCAACGAGCGCCGCTATCCCGACCCTGCCGTCCGCGTGCTGGACCCGCGCTTCAATGCGTTGAGGCTGGCATCGGCGTCGGTGGAATGTCTGTATCAGGGCGCGCGATGGTCGGAAGGCCCGGTCTGGTTCGGCGATGGCCGCTATCTGCTGTGGAGCGACATTCCGAACAACCGCATCCTGCGCTGGGACGAAGAAAGCGGGCAGGTCGGCGAATTCCGCAAGCCGTCGAATAATGCCAACGGCAACACGCGCGATCGCGAAGGGCGGCTCGTCACGTGCGAGCATCTCACCCGGCGCGTGACGCGCACCGAGTACGACGGTTCGATCACCGTGCTCGCGGATCAATACCAGGGCAAGCCGCTCAATTCGCCGAACGATGTGGTCGTGAAGTCGGACGGCTCGATCTGGTTCAGCGATCCGCCTTTCGGCATCGACGGCTATTACGAAGGCGAAAAGCAGACGGCGCAATTGAAGCCTGCGGTGTATCGCGTCGACGGCCAAAGCGGCGAGGTCACGCTTGTGTTCGATGGCTTCATCGGGCCGAACGGGCTGGCTTTTTCGCCCGATGAGTCGGTGCTGTATGTCGTCGAATCGCGTTCGTCGCCACGCACGATTTACGCGTTCGATGTGCTCGACGACGGCCGGAAGTTAGGCGAACCGCGCCTCGTCATCGACGCCGCACGCGGTACGCCGGATGGTTTTCGCGTGGATATCCACGGCAATCTGTGGTGTGGCTGGGGTATGGGCGACGCGGAACTCGACGGCGTGCGCGTCTTCACGCCGCAAGGCGAGGCGATCGGACATATCGATTTGCCAGAGCGTTGCGCGAACGTGTGTTTTGGGGGAAGGCATCGCAACCGGCTGTTCATGGCGGCAAGTCACGGCCTGTACGCGCTTTATGTGAATACGCAGGGCGCAAAAGGCGGTTAAGCCCATCAGAATGCGCCGTGTGGAAGCGCGGCGCGTTCAAGCCGATGCTTTCTTAAAATCTGAACGTGTCCCGGCACCGAGCGCAGGGCCTACGCGATTCAGGCTGTAGCGCGCGGCGGCATCCGCGAGACGAGATAGAGCGATGCCGCGAGCTTGCATACCAGTGCCGCACCGCAAATGACCGCGCCGGTCGGCAACGCATGCCATTGCAGGGCGATGGTCGGCGCCACGAACATGACGGACACGAAGCCGAGCGCGACAGTCATCCAGCGCGCCCACTGCAGCCGCGCGGCGACGCACAGATAAAGCAAGCCGACAAGCAAGCGCGAGACAATCGATGCAGCGAGCGGATGACTCGCCGCATCGCCGGGAAATCCAATCGCGATAGCTAGCGCAAGCTCGGCCCATGACAGCGCGTACGCCGCGCCAAGGCACACGAGCGCGGATCTGAAGCGCTGTCCGGCCGCCGTGCGCGGCTCAGGAGGACGCGTGTGGTCAGTTGGGACGGATGCGGCGGTGTCGCTCGCGTAGCTTTCGTAGGCTTCGATCGTGGCCATTTGTTCTTCCCCTTGGTCGCGCTTCAGTCGATTAACGCGTTATCCGCGCTGTCGTTCTCATGCCTGTTCTCAGGCGTTTTTTCGTTGCATGACATGAGCATACGGCGTGCCTGAGCGATTGACGTTCGTCGGAGGAACACGCGTTGCTCGCTGAACATCAGCTTTCACCACGACAGGAGCCGAACATGAGCAACCAGAAAGAGCAAAATCCTCACTCCGAGCGCGACGAGGAAGACGTCGACAAAGCCGTGGAAGATACTTTCCCGGCAAGCGACCCGCCAGCAACCGGCGGCGTCACGCGTATCGAGCCGGATGAAGAGAAAGATCAGAAGAAATGAAAAAAGCCACGCTTCGCGCGTGGCTTTTAGTGGCGTCACGCCAGCGTGGCGTCGCGCTACGTTACGACTTGTCGATTTCGAAAAGCCGCGAAGGCCGCATGTGATTCAGGGCGTAATGCTTACGGCCACGCAAGGTGTTGCCATGTGCATCGCGGCTCACGTAAACCTGATTTTCCTCGACGGCGCGAATGCTTGGCGGCACCATCCCGCGGTCGATCACGCGATAACCGTGATCTAGCGCCAGCAATATTCCGTTGCGACCTGGCCGGCTGTCGAATCCGCCAAAGCCGTCGCCTTGCTCGGCGACATGGTTGGCATGCGTCGCGTTCGAATTGATGACGGCATCCGGATCGGTGGCCTGCATCTGCTCATAGCGCTTCGCCTGAATGTTCTTGCCATCGGCATCGACGGTGTCGTCGAGGGTCTCGTCGTTGGCGACGTCGATGCCGCGAGGCCGCGACTCCGGCGTGCCGAGCGGTCCGATATTGCGGTCGGCGTGGCTCGCGCTTTCCTGCTTCGCGCCCGCACCCGCGCCCGCATGCGCCTCGCGGCCGGACTCGGCCTTCTTTGCATCGCTCATGTTCACGCGCGCAGTCTCTGCGCTCGGCGTCTTGATCGGGCTGTCGGCGGCGCGATCGGCTTGCTTGTCTTGCGACTCGTTGGATTCGGCGTTATTCATTTCCTGCTCCTTGGGAACTGGCTAAACCGTTTTCCCTCACGCAAGACTTGTTCCGGAAATTTGGCGACGGAACTCAAGCCCTTGCAGGCGGGACACTCAATCGTCATCGAATTTTTAAGGCTTTTTTTTCAATGCCAAGCGGATTTCCTGCAAGTATTATTTGGAACCTGCTGGCAGCAAAGCGCGAATGCGGGACGCGAGCAACAAGGAGGGCGTGTCCAGTACGGCTGCTGGTTGAGCAAGTCATACGAACGAGCAGGGCACTTCACACAGGTGACTCATGCAACAAGATGCAGCCTTTTCACATCGAGGCTATCTACTCAACTGTGCGCCAGCCAGGACGGGGGATGGCGATTATCAGCCGTACGTCGTGATCTCGCGATCCAGCGACGGCGAGCTCGTTGCGAACCGATTCTTCCCTGCGGACTTGCGATTTCGCAACGAGGGGGAAGCCATCGCGCACGGCCGCGATTGGGCCGTCCGATGGATTGACGCAAGTCACGTTACAGTCTAATCCGCGGGCCGGACACGCAGCACGCTTGCGCAAAACCGTTTACGCTTAGTGTTCATCCGCCGCCGCTGCGCGGCCTCCGAACGCCAGCCCAGAAGACATGCAGAACAAGTCCTTACCCGAGCAGGCAGCGCCATCCGATTCTTCCACTCACGCGCCCCACGAATGGGGTTTATCGCGCATCGTCGCTGACTTACGCCAATCGCGCGAGGAACTGCATCGCACGCGGCATCCGCTTGGCATACGTGAGTTGCCTTCGCGCGAGGCGATCGTGAGGATCGTCAACGGTCTGCGCTCCGCGCTCTTTCCCACGCACTACGGCGCGCCCGATCTGACCGATGAAAGCGTCGACTACTATGTCGGCCAGACGCTGGAAACCACCCTGCGTCTCTTGCATGAGCAGATTCGCCGCGCGCTGCGCTTCTTGCCCGAGCATCGTGAGACGGGCGAAGCGGAGGTCACGGCGCAAGCGTTCGCCATTGCGCGCGAGTTCGGTTCGCAGTTGCCGGAGATTCGCGCGCTGCTCGTCAGCGACATTCAGGCTGCCTTCACGGGCGACCCCGCCGCGCAGCACATCACCGAGATTCTGCTGTGCTATCCCGGCATCTGGGCGATGACGCATCACCGGCTCGCGCATGCGTTGCATCGGTTGGGCGTGCCGCTGCTCGCGCGCTTCATCAATGAGATCGCGCATTCGCTGACGGGTATCGACATTCATCCGGGCGCGACCATCGGGCCGAGCTTCTTCATCGATCACGGCACGGGCGTGGTGATCGGCGAAACGGCCGTGATCGGCCGGCATGTGCGCGTGTATCAGGCCGTGACGCTGGGCGCAAAGAGCTTTCCCTCCAGCAGCGACGGCGTGCTCGTGAAAGGCAACGCGCGGCATCCGGTTGTCGAGGACGATGTCGTGATCTACGCGGGCGCGACCATTCTCGGGCGCGTGGTCATCGGCAAGGGCTCGGTAATCGGCGGCAACGTTTGGCTCACGCACAGCGTGCCGCCGGGCAGCAGCGTTTCGCAGGGCAAGATCCGCGAAGGCAGCGGCGCCGATTCACCGGGCAACGGTTACGGCGCCTGATAACTCTAAGTGTTCGAGACGTTGAACACACTTTGAGTGCCGACGATAGACAAGAACTCACGCCGCGTCGATGGGTCGTCGCGGAACGAGCCGAGCATGCGCGATGTAACCATCGACACGCCCGCCTTGTGCACGCCGCGCGTCGACATGCATTGATGCGCGGCTTCCAGAATCACGCCGACACCGAGCGGTTGCAGCACTTCGTTGAGCGTATCGGCAATCTGCGCGGTCATCTTCTCTTGAATCTGAAGGCGCTTGGCGAAGGCGTCGACCAGACGCGCGAGCTTGGAAATGCCGACCACGCGTTCTCGGGGCAGATACGCGACGTGCGCCCGCCCGATGATCGGCACCATGTGATGCTCGCAATAGCTCTCGAAGCGGATGTCCTTCAGGACGATCATCTCGTCGTAGCCCTGCACTTCGGAGAAAGTGCGGGCCAGGATTTCATGCGGGTCTTGCTGATAGCCGGCGAAGAACTCTTCATACGACCGCACGACACGCGCCGGGGTGTCGAGCAGGCCTTCGCGACGCGGATCGTCGCCCGCCCAGCGCAAGAGAACGCGCACGGCGGCTTCGGCTTCCTCGCGGGACGGACGATCGGCCGGTTTAGCGTGGATGTCCGAATCGGAAAAATGGGTTTTGCGCGGGGCGCTCATTATTAGCTCCTTTCACATCGAAAGTGCGGATAGCACCCCTGTATTGTTCCATGTTTTCGGACCCTATCAGGGGTCAGGTCTTTCCTCCACCGTCGATGCCTGAGCCCGTCCGCCAGACTTGCTTGCCGTCTTCGGTGAGCGTGCCGCTACTGTTGTCTTTGTCAGGCTCGGTGCCCGGTTCGGCCAGATGGCCGCCCGGTTGCTCCTGCGCGGGCTGCTTCTCGCCCTTGCGCTGCTCGATGCGCTCCTCTTGCGAACGTCCCGCGTAATTGTTGCTGCCTGCATTAGTCATGGCGCTTCTCCTCGAATAAGTTACGACCAGAAGCGCGCAAGAGCTATACCTAGGCGGGTTTGTTTTCCGCGCCGCCAACCACCATCCACGACACGCCGAACTTGTCCTGCACCATGCCGAAGCGCTTGGCGAAGAACGTCTGCGTGAGCGGCATCTGCACCTGTCCGCCGTCCGATAGTGCGTGGAAGAACTTTTCGGCTTCCTGCTCGTCCTCCGTGGAAATGGACAGCGACACGCCCTGGAAATTCGGCTTGCCGCTGCACATGCCGTCGGACGCCATCAGCATGGACTGGCCCACTGTAAAGGCCACATGCATGACCTTGTCTTCCGACCCAGGCGGCATGCCGCAACCGCTCGCGGCCTCGCTGCCGCCACCGGATTTGCCGGCGTCAGGGTTGTCGCGAAAGCGCATCATCATCAGCACTTGTGCGCCGAGACTCTCGCGATAAAACGTGATCGCTTCTTCGCAGCGGCCTTCGAAGAACAAATAGGGTTGCACTTGCATGTCTGCTCCTTGAGTAATGCGTGAGTTGCCAGGTGAATTACTGGGACTCGTCGGGGTCCATATCCATTGTCAATGGCACCGACGCGTGTTCGTGCACGACGCGCCAGTCGCCGTCGATTCTTCTGAAGCACACGGTTGCACGCACGACGTCGTCGCGCCCGCCCGCGGCCACGCGATTCACCGCATGCGCGAAGGCGAGATCGCCGCTCACCGCCACGTGCAGATCGCGCACCTCGAACACGAGCGG
Source organism: Caballeronia sp. GAWG2-1 (assembly GCF_023631405.1). Taxonomy (NCBI): domain Bacteria; kingdom Pseudomonadati; phylum Pseudomonadota; class Betaproteobacteria; order Burkholderiales; family Burkholderiaceae; genus Caballeronia; species Caballeronia sp. GAWG2-1. Next base: position 32,115 of record NZ_JALQDD010000028.1, on the reverse strand, counting down.
GCCGCTGATGCTGTCGAACCAGCGCTGCCAATGCTCGCGATACAGCTCGACGCCTTTGAAGGATGCGGGCGGCACGACATCGAACACGACGACATCCGTCGCGTAATGAGTCACGAGCGCAGCCGCGTCTTTTGCAAGCACGGCCTGACGCCACGATTCCGTGAGTTCACGGATGCGTGCTTCATCTTGCGCACGTTCGTTCTTGACGACCATGACATTCTCCTCGATGACGTTGAACCTGAGTCGTGACAATGCAACGACACAGCCTTTGTTTCAGGCGATATTTTTGTTTGTGTACACCGTCCACAAAAAATAGCAGAGATAATGGACAGTGTCCACATAGGTAAAGCCTCGCTTATAAAAATGACAAAAGCCAAGCCGCGCAGCACGTATCGACATGGCGATTTGCGCCGCGCAATGATCGATGCCGGCATTGCGCTCGCACGCGACGGCGGGCCGGACGCCATCGTGCTGCGCGAAGTCACGCGGCGCGCGGGCGTGGTGCCGAACGCCGCGTATCGTCACTTCGGAAGCAGGCAGGAGTTGTTGACGGCCGTGCGTTCCGCGGCGTTATCGGCGGTCGCGCAAGCAATGGAGGAAGAACTCGCCGCGCGGCCGAAAAAGCGCAAGCGTGCCGATGCCGCGAAGGCGGGGCTACGCGCGGTCGGCGTCGGTTATCTGCGTTTCGCGCAGACCGAGACGGGTCTCTTTCGCACCGCGTTCACCGCGCCGCCAACCGAGTGGGGCGAGCATGAAGCCTTGTATGGCGTGGGGCCGGGCGGGCTCGATCCCTTTCAGTTGCTGAGCCGCGCACTCGATGAGATGGTGGATGCCGGCGCGCTCGATCCGTCAAGCCGGCCAGAAGCCGAGTATCTCGCGTGGAGCGCGGTGCATGGTTTCGCGCTCTTGCTGATCGAAGGGCCGTTGCAGGGATTGCCCGGCAAAGCCATCGAACCGCTTGCCGAGCGCTTGCTCACGATGGTGGAGAACGGTTTGTAATCGCCATGAAAAAAGGCCGCGAGACAATCGCGGCCCTTGGCAGAAGCGAACGCTGGTTACACTCGTTCTATCTTTCCGGACGCAGGCTCGACCACGCTGAACAACAGCAGCAAACAGAGCAGCGACGTCCCGAGCATGTAAAGGAACACACTGGTCCAGCTATAGCTGTCGAGCAGGAAGCCCACCGCGAGCGGTGCGCACGCGCCGCCTATCTGCCCGAGCGAATTGACGATACCGAATGCAGTCGGATACGTCGCCTTGCTTGCAAGTCCCATGGGATACGCCGAGTATCCCGCGAAGCCGATGCCGAGCATGAGGCCCGAGAGAATCAACGCCGCGCCGAGATAGACCACGCTGTCCGGCGCGTCGATGAGCGCGAACATCATGAGCATGGTGCCGAGCGCGCCGAGCATCATCATCGGCTTGCGGCGGCCGCCGAGCAGACGGTCGGAGATCAGGCCGCCGAGCATGTTGCCCGCCACCGCGCCGATGAACGGCGCCGAAGCGAGAAAGCCCATCTTCACCGAGGCAAAACCCTTCACGGTGACGAGATACGTGGGGATCCACGAGATGAAGATGTTGCTGATGCCGATCATGCAGCCATAGCCCAGCGCAATGCCGAAGATATTCCACGAGCGGAACACTTGCCCGACCGTTTCCAGCGGCGCCACGCGCTTCGTGCGATTGATGCCGTCGAGCCAGGGCATGGGCTCCATTTCGCCACGGCGCACAAGCTTGCCGGTCGAGCCATCGGTGGCGGATTCATCGAGAATATAGCGGCGTTCCGCGGGCGAGCAGAAGCGGTTTTCGCTCGGCGAATTCGTGACGAGAAACATCCATGCGACGGCAAAGAGAATGCCCGGAATGGCGAACACATAAAAGATTTCGCGCCAGCCCCAGAGCTGGATCACGATGATGCACACCGAAGGCACGATCAACGGTCCGAGCTTCGATGCGGCGATCCAGAGTCCTGCTGCCGTGCCTTTTTCGCGCGTCGGAAACCAGCGGTTGATGACGTTCGTGCAGCCAATGCCGAGCGGCCCTTCCGACAGCCCCAGACCCACGCGATACGTCATCAGAAGCAATACCGAGGACGTCGTTCCCATCAAGCCCGTGAAGACCGATGTCAGCAGCATGAAGACGGAAAACAGAATGCCCGTGGTGCGTTCACTGAGCCGTTTGTAGAGCAGGCCAACCGGAATCTGCACGAAACCGTAAGCGAAGGAAAAGAGACTGACGATCATCCCCGCTTCCGAATTGGAGATGTGATATTCCTTCTTGAGATACGGCAAAGCGAAGCCGAAGTTGGCGCGGTCCGCGCACGCGATGGCCCAGATGCAGAAGATCAGGCCCATCACTACCCAGCGATGGCTGGTTCGTTTCTCCGCGATCGGTTCTGCTTTCGCCGCGCCCGCGACGCTGTCGGCATTGTTCATTCGTCTTCCTCCGGTTCATACGGCTTCAGCGCTTCGACGCCTTTTCCGCGCGATGCTGCAACAGATGAATTTCAGCGCGCGTTGCCGCCGAGATGGACCGACTGGGTGGAATGCAATGCAGAAGGGGAAAAGAAGCGGCGTGTTTTCAAGCTGTGTCTCCGATCTGTATGCAAGGCTTTTTTATGGTGTTCCTGCCGGTGAACCCATTGTCGGGGTGGTGATTTTGGGCGTCCAATCTTTTATTGCTATTACCTGATTCCCGGATTGAATCGATCAAGCGATACCTCTGAGAGCACGCCAATAACGGTATCAGTTGATAGCGCTTTGGGATTGGACGCGCCATGCAAAAGACGACATGATCCGTCGACATCGCGGCCTGGCGCATGGCAGGCGAGACACGACCCAAAGGAGCCACCCAATTGAAGCCGACGAAGCCGAGCATTCTGCAACTGAACCCCATCCTCGTCCCCGCGATCAACGAGACGCTGGAGTCGCTCTACATCATGCATCGTCTCTTTCAGGTGGACGATAAGGACGCGTATATCCGCGAGCATGGCGCTGCGATCGAAGGCGTCATCACGGGCGGCCATACGGGCATCTCCAACGATCTCGTCGACAAACTGCCCGCGCTCAAGGTGATCGCGGTCAATGGCGTGGGCACCGATGCCGTCGATCTCGCGTACGCCCGTTCGCGCGGCATTCCGGTCACGGCCACCTTCGGCGCCTTGACCGAGGACGTCGCGGATCTCGCCATTGGCCTGATTCTCACGATGTTGCGTGAGATCTGTCCGGGCAACGACTTCGTGAAGACCGGCAAGTGGCCTGAAAACCCGAGCCCCGCTGCGATTCCGCTGTCACGCCGTTTCAGCGGCAAGCGCGTGGGCATCGTCGGCATGGGCAAGGTCGGGCGCGCCATCGCCGTGCGCGCCGCGGCGTTCGGCTGTCCTGTCGCCTATACCGATGTACGCGCCATGGACGACATTGCGCATCGCTTTGTGCCCGACCTGCTGCAACTCGCGCGCGACAGCGACATCCTCGTGCTTGCCGCAGCCGCCGATAAAGCGCAAGGCATCGTCGATGCAGCCGTGTTGGACGCCCTGGGCCGCGACGGCTATCTCATCAACATCGCGCGCGGCAAGCTCGTGGTGGAAAGCGATCTCGTGCAGGCGTTGCAGGGCGGCGTGATCGCGGGCGCGGGTCTCGACGTATTCGTCGATGAACCCAACGTGCCCGCCGAACTCTTCGGCATGGACCGCGTGGTGTTGCAGGCGCATCGCGCGAGCGCGACGGTGGAATCGCGCACGGCCATGGGCGAGATGGTTCTGTCGAGCATCGCGCAGGCGCTTGCCGGGCAGCGTCCCGAAGGCAGCCTGACGACCTGATGCATGCACGGCCGTAAAGCAACGCAGGAGCCACTCGCGAGCCTCGACCTATAATGATCGGCTATTTCGTCAAAGTCGATTCCGCATGCTCGATCTCGGACAAGTGCGTTGCTTCGTCGCCGCCGCGACGGAACTGAACTTCAGGCGTGCGGCTGCGCTGCTCAACATGACGCAGCCGCCGCTTTCCAGGCAGATTCATCTGCTTGAAGAGAATCTCGGCGTCATGTTGTTCGAACGCGTTGGCCGCACGGTCAAGCTGACGCCGGAAGGGCGCGTCTTTCTTGCCGATGCCGCGCGTCTGCTCAATCTCTCCGAGCAAGCGGAAAGCACGGTGCGGCGCGCGAGCAAGGGCAAGACGGGACGCGTGCGGCTCGGCTTCACGGGCGCGGCCGGCTACGAGTTGATTCCGCAACTGCTCGTCGCGGCCAAGCACGCGCTGCCCGATATCGATGTCGTCCTGCTCGAACTCGTTTCCGTCGCGCAGATCGAGGCCTTCGCGGCCAATACCATCGACCTCGGCTTTCTGCGGCCCTTGCCTTCGCGGCAACAGCTCGAATTTCTGCTCATCGACAGAGAGCCGCTGATCGTCGCGCTGCCCGCCGGTCACGAGCTATGCGCTTATGACGAGATCGCCCTGCCGCAACTCGATCAAGAGCCGTTCATCATGCACTCGCCGGTTCACGGCAAATACTTCTGCGACCGCATCATGGGCATGCTCGCGAGGGAAGAAGTGAACCCGCATTTCACGCAATATATCGACCAGACGCCCACCATTCTCTCGCTCGTGCGCGCGGGGCTTGGTCTTAGCATCCTGCCGGCGTCGGCGCAGCGCTTTCATTACGACAACGTCGAGTTCAGGCATATCGCCAACAATCACGTGCAGGCGGAAATGAGCATGGCATGGCGCGTGGATCAGGATAATCCCGCTGTGACGGCCTTCAGACTCATGGCCGCGGATCACTTCGCGAGCCGGGTGCAGGACTGATCGACGCTTGCGCCCCAAGCGCCCATGCGAGCTTCAAAAGCAGCGCTCGAACCGGTTTCCCGCGCGCTGCTTTTTGATGCAATAAGGCCGAAGCGTGCATTTCATCGATAATGACGGCTCGCTCGCCCAACGCACGACTCAGCCCGATTCAAGCCGACTCCCGACCGCGCCCGATGCTCGCCAATTTGCTCGTCCAACTCGTCAACGGTCTCGCCGATGCCTCCGCGCTCTTTCTCGTCGCCTCGGGTTTATCGCTGATATTCGGGGTGACGCGCATCGTCAACTTCGCCCACGGCTCGCTCTACATGCTCGGCGTGTACGTCGCGTACAGCCTGACGAGCCGCTTCGGACAGAGCGTCGCGGGCTTCTGGATGTCGGTGCTGGCGGCGGCGCTCGTCATCGGCGTGCTTGGCGCGCTGATCGAAGTCGGCGTGTTGAGGCGCATCTATCGCGCGCCCGAGTTGTTCCACCTCCTCGCAACCTTTGCGCTTGTTTTGATCTTTCGCGATGCCGCGCTCTATCTCTGGGGCCCCGAAGACCTGTTCGGTCCGCGCGCGCCGCATCTCGCGGGCGCCGTGCAATTGCTCGGTCACGCGTTGCCTTCGTATGACATCGCGCTGATGTGCATCGGCCCGCTCGTGCTCGCGGTGTTGTGGTGGGCGCTGACGCGCACGCGCTGGGGCACGCTCGTGCGCGCGGCAAGCGCCGACCGCGAGATGCTCGGCGCGCTCGGCGTGAATCAGGCGTGGCTTTTCACCGGTGTCTTTTTCGCGGGCGCGTTTCTCGCAGGGCTGGGCGGCGCGCTGCAAGTGCCGCGCATGTCGGCGAATCTCTCGCTCGATCTGGAGACTATCGGCAACGCGTTCGTCGTGGTGGTCGTGGGCGGCATGGGTTCGATACCCGGCGCGTTCGTCGCTGCCTTGCTGATTGCGGAGATCAAGGCGCTATGCATTGGCATCGGGCATGTGTCGCTCGGCGGTATCGACTTTTCCCTGTCGAAGTTCACGCTCGTCGCGGAGTTCGTCGTGATGGCCGTGGTGCTCGTGTTGCGTCCGTGGGGACTCTTCGGCCGTCCGCAAGCCATCGCGCGCACTGCCGCGCCCGCCGATACGCCGCTTCGTCCCGCCACGCGCCGCCTGAAAATCGCAGCAGCGGGCGTAATCGTCTTGCTGGCGCTTGCGCCGCTCGCCGCTGGCGCGTTTCCCTACATGCCCGTGTTGCTCGTCGAAATCTTTATCGCCGTGTTGTTCGCCGCGAGCCTGCATTTCATCATGGGACCGGGCGGCATGCATTCGTTCGGGCACGCGGCTTATTTCGGCTTAGGCGCTTATGGCGCGGCCCTTTTCCTGAAGCTCTTTTCGTGGCCGATGGAAGTGTCGCTCGTGCTCGGCCCGCTCATGGCAGGCGTCGGCGCGCTCGTGTTCGGCTGGTTCTGTGTGCGCTTGTCGGGCGTCTATCTCGCCATGCTCACGCTCGCGTTCGCGCAGATCGTATGGTCCGTCGTGTACCAATGGGATGAAGTCACCGGCGGCAGCAATGGTGTGCTCGGTATCTGGCCAGCGGCGTGGCTGGCGTCGCCGGTTGCGTTTTACTATTTGACGCTCGGGTTCGCGATCATCGGCGTATGGCTGTTGAGGCGCATGCTGTTCGCGCCGCTCGGCCTCGCCATGCGCGCCGGCCGCGATTCGCCGTTGCGTGCGGAAGCAATCGGCATCGACGTCATGCGCGTTCAATGGATGGCGTTCGTCGTCGCGGCGCTCGTGTGCGGTCTCGCCGGATCGCTCTATGCCTTTTCCAAAGGCAATATCTCGCCGGATGCGATCAGCGTCTCCCGATCCGTCGATGGTCTCGTCATGGTCCTGCTCGGCGGCATACAGACGCTATCCGGGCCTGTCGTCGGCGCCGCGCTCTTCACGTGGCTGCAGGACACCGTCGCGCGTCAGACCGACTACTGGCAGGCGCTGCTCGGCGGCGTGATCCTGCTGCTCGTGATCGCGTTTCCGCAGGGCATCGTAGGCTTTGCGCGCGAACGTTTCGGGAAGGCGCAATGACGCTCTTGCGCATCGAGCATCTTTCGAAATCGTTCGACGGCGTCAAGGCTGTCGATAGCGTGTCGTTCGATCTCGCGGCGGGCCAGTTGCTTGCGCTCATCGGGCCGAATGGCGCGGGCAAGTCGACGTGCTTCAACATGATCAACGGGCAGTTGAAGCCTTCGTCGGGATCGATCCGTTTCGACGGTCACGAGATCGCGGGCAAGCGTCCGCGCGATATCTGGCGGCTGGGCGTCGGGCGCACGTTTCAAATTGCCGCCACGTTCAATTCGATGACGGTGCTCGAAAACGTGCAAATGGCGTTGTTATCGCGCGAGCGTCGCGTGTTCAATCCGTTTGCGCGCGTGGCCGCGTGGCGCGAGGATGAAGCGCTCGCACTGCTCGAACTCGTCGGCATGACGTCGCACGCGAACCGTAGTTGCGCGGTGTTGGCGTATGGCGATGTGAAACGCGTCGAACTGGCGATCGCGCTTGCGAATCGACCGAATCTGCTGTTGATGGATGAGCCCACCGCAGGCATGGCGCCGCAAGAGCGTCACGCGCTAATGGCGTTAACGGCGCGGCTTGCAAGGGAGCGCGATATCGGCGTGCTGTTCACGGAGCACAGCATGGACGTGGTGTTCGAATATGCGGACCGGTTGATCGTGCTGGCGCGCGGCAAGCTGATCGCGGCAGGCGACGCGCGCACCGTACGCGACGATCCGCGCGTGCGCGAAGTCTATCTTGGGGAGGGCAGCGAATGAGTCGATCGAACGCGCTCCTCAAGGTCGAGGCCTTGAACGCATACTATGGCCGCGCGCAGATTCTGTTCGATGTCGGCTTCGAAGTGGGGCGCGGCGAAGTCGTCGCGTTGATGGGCCGTAACGGCGCGGGCAAATCCACGACGATGAAAGCGGTCATGGGCATGCTCGCGCGGACATCGGGCACCATTCGCTTCTTGGGCGAGGACATTGCGGGCATGGCGCCTTATCGTATCGCGCGCATGGGGCTTGGCTACGTGCCGGAAGACCGGCGCGTGTTCGGCGATCTCACGGTGATGGAAAATCTCGACACGGGACGCCAGCCGCCGCGCGAAGGTGCGCCGCAGTGGACGCCGGACAGGCTTTTTCGCGTATTTCCGAACCTTGGCGAGATGCGCGAGCGGCGCGGCAGCCGCATGAGCGGCGGCGAGCAGCAGATGCTCACGGTTTCGCGCACACTGATGGGCAATCCGCGCCTCGTGTTGCTCGACGAGCCATCGGAAGGCCTTGCGCCGGTCATCGTGCGGCAAATGGCCGACATGATCCTCGAACTGAAGCGCGAGGGCTTGTCGATCCTGCTGTCCGAGCAGAATCTGAACTTCGCGGAACGCGTCTGCGACCGCGCGTATGTGCTGGAGAAAGGGCAAGTGCGCTATGCGGGCGCGATGCGCGATTTCGTGCGCGACGGCACCGCGCGACGCGACTTGCTCGGCGTCTGACGGAACGAATCGACCAAAGGAGAACGCTTGATGATTACCCGAGCAGGCACGCTGATTCGCCTGACCCTGACTTCCGCCGCCATGAGCGTGACCCTCGGCGCGTACGCCGACACCATTCGCATCGGCGAGATCAATAGCTACAAGGCGCAGCCTGCGTTTCTCATGCCGTACAAGAACGGCTGGAATCTGGCGCTCGACGAGATCAACGCGGCGGGTGGCATCAACGGCAACAAGCTCGAAGTCGTCTCGCGCGACGACAACGGTAATCCGGGCGATACGGTGCGCGTCGCGCAGGAACTCATCGCGCGCGAACAGGTGCAACTGCTCTTCGGCGGCTACTTGTCCAACACTGGCCTCGCGCTCTCGGACTTCGCCAAGCAGCGGCGCATTTTCTTCCTCGCCGCCGAGCCCTTGACGGACAAGATCGTCTGGCAAGATGGCAACAAGTACACGTATCGGCTGCGGCCATCGACCTATATGCAAGTGGCGATGCTCGTGCCCGAAGCCGCGAAGCTCAAGAAAAAGCGCTGGGCGCTGGTGTATCCGAATTACGAGTACGGACAATCGGCCGTGGCGACCTTCAAGCGTCTGCTCAAGGCCGCGCAGCCGGATGTGGAGTTCGTCGCCGAACAAGCGACGCCGCTCGGCAAGGTGGATGCCGGCGCGGTGACGCAAGCGCTCGCCGACGCCAGGCCCGACGCCATCTTCAACGTGCTCTTTAGCGCCGACCTCGGCAAGTTCGTGCGCGAAGGCAATACGCGTGGCTTGTTCAAGGATCGCGCGGTGGTGTCGTTGCTGACGGGCGAGCCTGATTATCTCGATCCGTTGGGCGCTGAAGCGCCGGTCGGTTGGGTGGTGACGGGCTACCCGTGGTATTCAATCGATACCCCCGCCAACAAGAAGTTCGTCGCGGCCTACGAGGCGAAGTATCACGACTATCCGCGGCTCGGTTCCGTGGTCGGTTATACCGCGATGATGTCGCTTGCCAACGGCCTGAAGAAAGCCGGTTCCGCCGATCCCGACAAGCTCGCGGCCGCCTTCAAGGGCCTTGGCGTCGATTCGCCGTTCGGACCGATCACCTACCGCAAGCAGGACAATCAATCGACGATGGGCGCGTATGTCGGCGTCACCGCGCTCAAGGACGGTAAGGGCGTGATGACGTCGTATCGTTATATCGACGGCGCGAGCGTGCAGCCATCCGACGACGAAGTGAAGAAACTGCGGCCCGCCGACTGACGCATCGACATTAAAAATGGACTACCTGACAAGCCTGAAGATCTTTCGCACGGTAGTGGAGGCGCGCAGCTTCGCGCGCGCGGCGGATATTCTCGGCTTGTCGCCGCCGGTCGTTTCGCGCGCGATCGCGGGCCTGGAGCAGCGCCTGGGCAGCAGGCTTTTCAATCGCACGACGCGGCAGATATCGCTGACCGAAACCGCCGAGCGCTTCTTCACCGACTGCTCGCGGCTTCTCGACGAGCTTCAGGCAATGGAGGAACGCGCCTCCAATCGCGCGAGCGAGGCGACAGGCCTCTTGCGGCTCGTCGCGCACACCACGGTGATGATGAGCCGCTATGTCCCGTTGATCGCGAGCTTCAGACGCGAGCATCCGCAAGTGCGGCTCGATGTGACGCTGACCGAGCGTCCCGTCGATCTCGTCGGCGAAGGCTACGATCTGGGTATCGTCATGCCGTTCATGTTGTCGAGCGATACCGTGGTCACGCGTCTGCTCGAAACCATTCCGCTTGCGCTCGTCGCCAGTCCCACGTATCTTGCGGCTCATCCGGCGCCGCGTCATCCATCCGAACTCATCGATCACGACTTCGTGCCGATGTCCGCGTCCATCCGCAAACCGGCGCTGACGTTTAGAATCGGCGGCGAGGACGTGATCGTGCCGCTGCGTTACGACACCTCGTCGAACAGCGCCGTCTTCAATCGCGCGATGGTGCTGGAAGGCTTCGGCATCGGCATGTTGCCTGTCGCGCTCGTGAACGAGGAAGTGCAAGCCGGCCGGCTCGTGACGTTACTCGATGCCTACGAACTCGTCGATGGCGCCATCGAATTCAAGCTTGCCTTCAGCACGCGTACGCTCTTGCCCGCCAAGGTGCGCGCCTTCGTCGAACATGCGGTGCGTTTCTGCTCGGACCAAAGCGCAACAGCCCGCCCGCACGCCTGATCCCCGATTCTTTCTCTCCGCGTTATTCACTCATGTCGGCCGCGCAGGTTGACCGGGTGCATATGCACATATAGTCTTTCGAGTCATCATGCGCGGCTCGAAACGCGCGCTATTCCGTTCACTTTCGTGCATATGCACAACGACTCGCAAATGACGACTCCATCGACCAATCTTCCTTCGGCCACTTCGCCCGCAGCGGCCGCGAAGCCGCGCCGGATACCGTGGATGCTGCTCTCGCTAGGGCTTGTCGCGATCATCGTGATTGCGGCTTCGGCGTATTGGGCGCTCGTGCTGCGCTTCGTGCAGACCACCGACGACGCCTACGTCGGCGGCGATGTCACCGTGCTCGCCCCGAAGGTCAACGGCTTCGTGACGGATGTGCTCGTCACGGACAATCAGCCGGTGAAGGCAGGCCAGGTGCTGATTCGCCTCGATGCGCGCGACTACGACGCCCGCCTGGCGCAAGCGAACGCGGAAGTGTCGAGCGCGCGGGCCGCGGTCGATGAACTGCGCGCCAAGGACGCGTTGCAGGCGGCGGTCATCAACCAGCAGCAGGCGGAAGTGCGTGCTTCGTCGGCGGAATTGTCGCGCAGCACGTCCGACCGTTCGCGTTATCGGGAACTCGTCAAGGACGACGCGGTGTCGAACCAGATCGTCGAACGCGCCGATGCCGACTATCTCAAGGCGCAAGCGGCGATGGATCGGAGCGGCGCATCGCTCGTCGCGGCAAAACGCCAGTTGACGGTGATCGAAGCGCAGATTGCGGACGCGCAAGCGCGCGTGCAGACCGCCGAAGCCGCGCGGCGCGTGGCCGAACTCAACGTCGAATACACGACGATCCGTTCGCCTGTCGATGGCTACGTGGGAAATCGCACGGCGCGCGTCGGCGTGCTCGCGAACGTCGGGACATCGTTGTTGACCGTGGTGCCCGCCACGGGCCTCTGGGTCGACGCCAACTTCAAGGAAGACCAGCTCAAGAAAATGCGCGCCGGCGATGAAGCCGATGTGGACCTCGACGCATCGAGCGTGCCGCTGACGGGTCACATCGAAAGTCTCGCGCCGGCCACGGGCGCGACCTTCAGCGTGCTTCCCGCCGAAAACGCCACCGGCAACTTCACCAAGATCGTTCAGCGTGTGCCGGTGCGCATTCGTCTGGACGTACCGAAAGGCATGGAGCACGTGTTGCGGCCCGGCCTTTCCGCGACGGTGAAGGTTCATCTCGACAAATCGCGCGGATAAGACGATGACACAGACCGCTCCCTTGGACCCGGCAAGTCAGCCCACGCGTCAGCGCGTGCTCGCGTTCGCGCTGATGTGCCTCGGCTTTTTCATGGCGACGCTCGATATTCAGATCGTCGCGTCATCGCTCAAGGATATCGGCGGCGGTTTATCGGCGAGTCAGGACGAGCTTTCGTGGGTGCAGACGTCGTATCTGATCGCGGAGATTCTCGTCATTCCGATGTCGGGCTGGCTCTCGAAAGTGTTCTCCACGCGCTGGCTGTTCGTGGCATCCGCGGTGGGCTTCACCATCACGAGCATGTTGTGCGGCATGGCGTGGGACATCAATTCGATGATCCTCTTTCGCGGCATGCAGGGCGCGCTCGGCGCCGCGATGATCCCGACCGTGTTCACGACCGCCTTCGTGCTTTTCCCCGGCAAACAGCGACTGATTGCATCGACAACTATCGGCGCGCTGGCCTCGCTCGCGCCTGCAATCGGACCGGTGATCGGCGGGTGGATCACCGATCAATGGTCATGGCACTGGCTCTTCTATCTGAACGTCGTGCCGGGAATCGTGGTCGCGGTGCTGGTGCCGAAATACGTGCATATCGATTCGCCCGATCTTTCGCTGCTCAAGAAGGGCGATTACGTCGGCATCGCGCTGATGTCCGGCTTCCTCGGCTGTCTGGAATACGTGCTCGAAGAAGGGCCGCGCAAGAACTGGTTCGGCGACAACGTAATCGTGGCCTGCACCTGGATTTCGGCGATCTGCGGTTTCCTGTTCCTCGTGCATGCGTTCACCGCGAAAGAACCGATCGTCGATCTGCGCGCGCTCGCGGTTCGCAACTTCGCAATCGGCAGTCTGCTCTCGTTCGTGACGGGCATCGGCATCTTCGTATCAGTGTTTCTGACGCCCGTGTTCCTGAGCCGCGTGCGCGGCTTCGACTCGTTGCAGACGGGTCTCGCGCTGCTTTCCGTCGGCTGCTTTCAGTTGATCGCGCTCGGGGCTTACGCGTTCGCCACGCGCTTCTTCGACATGCGCATCTTGCTGGTTTTCGGGCTCATCTGCTTCGGCGCGGGATGCTTTCTCTATACGCCGCTCACGCATGACTGGGGCTGGCAGGAACTGCTTTTACCGCAGGCGTTGCGCGGCATCGGGCAACAGTTCGCGGTGCCGCCCATCGTGACGATGGCGCTCGGGTCGTTGCCACAGTCGCGGCTCAAATCGGCGAGCGGACTGTTCAATCTGATGCGTAATCTGGGCGGCGCGATCGGCATTGCAGTGAGTGCGACCATGCTCAACGACAGGCTGAACCTGCACTATCTGCGGCTGAGCGAGAGCGTGACCGTTGGCCGGCCTGTCATCGAGCAGATGCTCTCGCGCAGTTCCGCGCATCTCGCCGCCGCCGCCGGCGATGCGCTCGATGCATCGCAAGCCGGGCTCGCTTCGCTGCATGCGCTCGTGTTTCGCGAAGCACTCGTTCTGACTTTCGCCGACTGCTTCTATCTGCTCGCGCTGTGCTTTCTCGTCGGTATCGTCAGCGTGATTTTTTCGAAGCCGATTGCAAGCGCGCCGCCTTCGTCCGATGCGCATTGAGTGAATACGACCATGAAGAAGCTCCTCATCGAATTACTGGCCTTGAGCGCGTTCAGCGCGTTGAGTGCTTGCGCCGTGCAACCCGCGACGCACGCCGATCTTCCGGCGACGGTTCAGACGACGGCTCCTGTCGATTGGAACGTGGAGGTGCCCGCCAATACCGCCGATCCAGCCGCATGGTGGAATCAGTTCAACGACCCGGTGATGCATGAACTCGTCGCGTCGGTGTTGAACGGCAATCTCGACCTCCAGGCCGCAGTGGAGCGCGTGAAGCAGGCCGAGGCGCTCACCACGCAACGCCGCGCTGCCTTGCTGCCGCAACTCGACGCGAACGCCACGGCGTCCGATACGCGCCAGAACACGCCGCCGCCGCTTGGCTATGTGCGTCAGGCGGGCGTCGGTCTCGCACTGAGTTGGACGCCGGATGTGTTCGGCGGCGAGCGGCTCGAATTGCTGGCGGCGCAGGCGCAACTGGTCGGCCGCGAACACGCGTCGGATCAACTGCGTCTTGCACTCGCTGCCGATACGGCCGCCGCTTACGTCGATTTACGTTGGGCGCAGGCCGAACTCAAGATTCTGCAAGACAACGAGGCGATCCGCGAACGCGCGCTGAAGCTCACGCAACGCCGCCTGCAATTCGGCTTGTCGACGAAACTCGACGTGGCGCGCGCGCAGAATCAGCTCAGTGATCTGCAATCGCGCATGCCGCGCACGCAGTCGACCATTCAGCATCAGTTGAGCCTTATTGCCGTGTATTCAGGCCGCACGCCGGAGTCCATCGACCGACTGATGCTCGCCAATCCCGGCGCATCGCCCGTGATTCCCGTCCCTGCCGATGGCGCGCCGCAATTACTGCCTTCCGAAGCGCTGCTGCGTCGACCCGATGTGCTGGTGGCCTACGCGACGCTTCAGCAACGCGCGGCGGAAGTGGGCGTGGCGCGCGCGGAGCGCTATCCGAAGTTCTCTCTGCGCTTGTCGGATGGCTTGCTTGCATCGTCTTATCTCGGCTTGCCGACGCTCACCGACAACCTGTTTTCGGCCGCGCTCAACGCCACGAGTCCGATCTTCAACGCGGGGCGTATCACGGCCGAGATCGAACAGAACGAGAGCAGGATGCGCGAGTCGGAACTGCATTTGCGGCAGACCCTGCTCGAAGCGCTCAAGGACGTGGAAGATACGCGCAGCGACCTCATCAGCACGACCGAGCAGAGCGCGAGATTGACCGACGCGCTTGGTGCATCGGGACAGTCGCTCACGCTTTCGACGCAGCTCTACAAGGGAGGCGCGGCAAGCTTTCTGGATGTGCTCGATGCCCAACAGTCCTATCTGCGCGACGCCGATGCGCTGAACCAGGCGAAGCGCGAGCACGCGCTCGCGGCGGTGGCGCTGTATCGGTCGCTCGGCGGCGGCTGGAGCGTGACTAACGATGACGATCCCATCAAGACAGCGAGTCTCAAGGAGTACACGAAATGAGCTTGATCGACGAAACCGCACCTGGCCTCGACGGCCTCGCTCAATTGCGCCGGCTGATCGCTAGCGGCCGCAAGCCCGGCATATTCGAGTCGCTCAGGCTCGACTTCGTGGAAGTGGAAGCGGGCAGGGCCGTGTTCGAAGGCATACCGGGCGATCATGCGTATAACCCGATCGGCACGGTGCATGGCGGCTACGCGGCCACCTTGCTCGATTCGGCATGTGGATGCGCGGTGCATTCGTGTCTGACCGCGACACAGGCCTATACGACGCTCGAGTTGAAAGTGGCCTATCACAAGGCCGTGACGCGCGATTCCGGTTTGGTGCGCGCCGAAGGACGCGTGCTGACGATGGGGCGGCGCGCGGCATTTGCCGAAGCGACGCTCAAGGACGCGAGCGGGAGGTTGTTGGCTTCGGCGACATCGACGCTGCTGGTCATCGAACGGTGAGAAGGCCCGGCATCCTCGAATCGGGATGCCGGGCAGTGGCGCTTACTTCACGCTCTGCAATACCTTGCGCACCGTGCCGAAGATATGATCGATCTGATCGTCCTCGACGATCAGCGGCGGCGAGAACGCGAGGATATCGCCGGTGTAGCGCACGAGCACGCCTGCCTCGAAGCACTTCACGAACACTTCATACGCACGCGCACCCGGCGCGCCTTCACGCGATTCCAACTCCACGCCCGCGACGAGTCCGAGATTGCGGATGTCCTTCACATACGGCGCATCGCGCAACGCGTGCACGGCGCTTTCGAACTTCTCCGCCTTCGACGCCGCGCGCTCGAACAACTTGTCACGCGCGTACAGATCGAGTGTCGCGACAGCCGCCGCGGTTGCAACAGGGTGTGCCGAATACGTATAGCCGTGGAACAGTTCGATCGCGTTCGCCGCGCCTGCATCGACGATTGCGTCGTGCACCTTGCGATGCGCCGCGACCGCGCCCATGGGAATGGTGGCGTTGTTGATGGCTTTCGCCATGGTGATGAGGTCCGGCGTCACACCGAAATACTCGCTCGCCGTGGCCTTGCCCAGACGCCCGAAGCCGGTGATGACTTCGTCGAAGATCAGAAGAATGCCGTGCTTCGTGCAGATTTCGCGCAGCTTCTGCAAGTAGCCCTTCGGCGGCACCAGAACGCCAGTCGAACCCGCGAGCGGCTCGACGATGACCGCGGCGATCGTCGATGCATCGTGCAGCGCGACGATACGTTCCAGTTCTTCCGCGAGATGCTCACCCCACGCGGGCTGACCCTTGGAAAACGCGTTGTGCGCGAGGTCGTGCGTATGCGGCAAGTGATCGATTGACGGCAACAGCGCGCCCGAGAACGTTTTGCGATTCGGCGCGATGCCGCCCACCGAGATGCCGCCGAAGCCGACGCCGTGATAACCGCGCTCGCGGCCGATGAGACGCGTGCGCTGACCTTCGCCGCGCGCGCGATGGTAGGCAATCGCGATCTTCAACGCCGTATCGACGGATTCGGAACCGGAGTTCGTGAAAAAGATGCGATCCAGTCCTTCGGGCATCAGGCCCGCGACCTTGTTGGCCGCCTCGAAGGCAAGCGGATGGCCCATCTGGAAGGTCGGCGCGAAGTCGAGCGTCGAGAGCGCCTTCTGCACCGCTTCGACGATCTCGTCGCGGCAATGGCCTGCGTTCACGCACCAAAGGCCCGCGCATCCATCGAGAATTTCGCGGCCGTCCGTCGAGCGGTAGTACATGCCTTTCGCGCTTTCGAGCAGGCGCGGTGCGGCCTTGAACTGACGGTTGGCGGTAAAGGGCATCCAGAACGACGAAAGGTCTTCGATGACGGGGCGGGCATTCATATCAAGTCTCCTCAAGGAACGGTCACTCTATTCCTCGACAAAATGGCGAGGCATAGACAGTTGGTTCACTGCATTGCCAACTGTGCTGGCAAAATGATGCAAACTGTAGTGGCGAGCGCGGCGCATATTCATCCACTCCCGCGTGTTTCGACTATCCATATACATGATAGAACTCAGGCTCGAACGCGGCTCGCGTCATGCGCCGACGCTCGTCGAACAACTCGTGCAGGCTTTTTCGGGCGCTATCGAGGCCGAGACGCTGCGCGCGGGCGCGCTTTTGCCCTCGGTGCGCCGGCTCGCCGAGTCGCACGCGCTCAGCACGTTCACGGTGACCGAAGCGTATGGCAGGCTCGTGTCGATGGGTCTTGTCATCGCGCGGCGCGGTTCGGGGTATCGCGTGGCGGTGCGCCAAAAAAGCGAGCGCGTGCGGGCTGTCGAATGGCAGCCGCCTAGTCTCACGGCGACCTGGCTGCTCTCGGATGTCTTCGCGGATCATTCCGTGCCGATCAAATCCGGCTGTGGCTGGCTGCCGAACGAATGGGTCAACGAAAGCGGTTTGCAGCACGCGTTGCGCGCGGTGAGCCGCGTGCCGGCGGCGCGCATTGCCGATTACGGGCGGCCCTATGGATTTGCGCCTCTGCGCGAACGCATTGCGGAGCAGCTCGACCGGCACGGCCTGCCCGTCGATGCCGCGTCGAACGTACTGTTGACGGCCGGCGCCACGCAGGCGCTCGATCTGATCGTGCGCACGCTGCTGCGACCGGGCGATGCGGTCGTCGTCGAAGATCCCGGCTACTGCAATCTGCTGCAGATTCTGCAGCTCGCGGGTCTCGACGTGCATGGCGTGCCGCGCACCGTGGCGGGCATCGATACGGAAGCGTTCGAGCGGATTGCGATCGAGCATCGGCCGAAAGCGGTTTTTCTCAATACGACGCTGCAGAACCCGACGGGCGCGACGTTCAGCATGGCGTCGGCGTTTCGTTTGATGCAGATTGCGGAGCGCCACGGCATGTGGGTCGTCGAGGACGATGTCAATCGTGAACTTGCGCCGCCCGGCGCGCCCTTGCTCGCGGCGATGGAAGGGTTGCATCGCGTGCTGTATGTCGGCGGTTTCGCGAAGACCATCACGCCTTCGTTGCGATGCGGTTATGTCGTCGCCGAGCGCGAAGTGCTGCGCGAACTCGCGCGCACGAAGATGGCGGTGGGACTGACATCGTCGGAGACGACTGAACGAATCGTCGAGAAAGTGCTGACCGAAGGCCGCTACGCGCGGCATGTCGAATTCGTCGTGGAAAAACTGAAGGACGCGCACGCGCTCGTGGAGGAGCGCATGGATGCGCTCGGCATAGCGCTGTTCCGCCGGCCGCGCGCGGGGCTATTCGTATGGGGCGAATTGCCGATCGATCCCGCCGATGCAGGCGACATCGCAACGCGCGCGTTATCGCATGGAATCTGGCTCGCGCCTGGCTCGTACTTTCGCCCGGGCGACGCCGAGAGCGCGTCGTTCCGCTTCAACGTCCCGTATTCGATGGACGATTCGCTGTGGTCGTTCCTAGAAGGCGCGATTACGTAGGCACCCGCGATGCAGCCTCAAGCACTTCCGCTGGACTCATGCGTGCGCTGCCTCGCGATGTTCGCGTTGCGTGGCGGCGTCACCGCTGCGCTTACGTCGGAAGGATTGCGCAGACCATGCCGTGTCTCGCGCGACGCGGCCAAATGCGCCTGTAGCCGCTCACACACGTCTTTTCTGCGTACGGGATTGAGCGGATCGCACAGACGAATGGTGAGCGTGCAAGCGTCGATATGCTTGAGACGATTGGTGGCGGGCTCGGGCGCCTCCCACAGCACGACGGTGTGCGTGCCATCGGAAACCTGCACGACCTGAAAACGTGCAAGATCGATCTTGGTCAATTCATGCGGTTCGATCGCCTGATGCATGGTGTCCTCGACATTAGCCGGCTGGGTGAGCGAGAGCAATGCAAGCACCATGCCGAGATGCGCAAAGCACGTCGGATGGTCGAGCGCGTTTCCAGGCGCATTCGCCCGCGTGCAAAAAGGACAATGCGCGCTTCAAACTACGCGCCCCGTCTTCGTGCACGCGTCATTTCCTGACCGCAACGAAGGCCGCAGTCGTGTAGGGCACGGTGACGGCATCCTTGCCGCGCAATTCCGGTTCGGCTTCGATCAACGCGCGTACTTCATCGTCGATGAGCACGCGTTCCGCTTCCGGCAACGCCGCGATAAAACTGGTCGAGCGCATGCGATGCACGATCACATCGTCGGGGGAACCGGTGTGTCCGATCGAAAAATGGGTTTCGGCGAGCGCGTCGAAACCTTTATGCGGAAACGCGTGGCGCCATTCGCCTGTATAAAAGCGCGGCGCATCGCCCTCGTAGCGGTTCACGATGGCGTCGAGCTTCGCCACCCACGGCACACGAAAGTCGCGCAGATTCCAGACGAGGCCGAGCTTTCCGCCCGGCTTCAACACGCGATGAATCTCGCTTAACGCTTCGCCGTTCGCAAACCAGTGGAACGACTGTGCGCACACGACGGCATCCACCGATGCATCGTCAAGCGGAATGGCTTGCGCGGCGCCTTCCAGCACTTCCACACCCGGCTGCGCAGCGGCGAGCTTCGCGCGCATCGAAGCGACGGGTTCGACGGCAATCACGCGCGCGCCGGTTGCAACGAGGCGCGGCGTGAACTTGCCCGTGCCCGCGCCCAGGTCGACAACGCTCGCGCCCGGCCGCAAGCCGAGCGTCTCGGCGAGCCAGCCCGCGAGTTCGGGCGGATAGTCGGGCCGTCCGCGCACGTAGCTATCCGCGTTCGCCGTATAGCCGACGCTTGCGGCCTGATGAACGTTGGTCATGGCAGCTCCTTCATTCGCCATAGATATCGAAATCGAAATACTTTTGCTCGATGCGCTTGTACGTGCCGTCCTTGATCATCGCGGCGATGGCGCCATCGAGCTTCTCCTTCAAGTCGGTGTCTTCGCGACGCAAGCCGATAGCCGTGCCCGGTCCGAAGATCGCGGGGTCTTCGAGCGCGCCGCCTGCGAATGCGTAGGTCTTGCCGCGCGGGGTATCGAGAAAGCCGCCTTCCGCTTGCACCGCGTTTTGCAGCGACGCGTCGAGCCGGCCCGTGAGCAGATCCGCATAGACCTGATCCTGATCCGCATACGACACGATGGTCACGCCCTTCGCGCCCCAATGCGCCTTTGCGTATGTCTCTTGCATCGACCCTTGTTCGACGCCCACGGACTTGCCCGCGAGCGATTCGGCCGTAGGCTGGATCTTCGCATCGCGCTTCGAGACGAGACGCGTGGGAACGTGGAAGAGCTTGCTGGAGAAGGCGATCTGCTTGACGCGCGCGGGCGTCATCGACATGGTGGAGAGCACGCCGTCGAACTTGCGCGACTTGAGGCCGGGAATCATGCCGTCGAAGGCGTTTTCGACCCACACGCATTTTGCTTCGAGCCGCCGGCAGAGTTCGTTGCCGACATCGATATCGAAGCCGACGAGCGTTCCATCGGGCGCTTTCGATTCGAACGGCGGATAGCTCGCGTCCGTGCCGAAGCGAATGGTCGACCAGTCTTTCGCATGCGCGCTGACGGCTACAGTCAGCATGGAGCCCAGCAACACCGTCAACAGCCTCTTCACGATTAAGTCCCTTGTTTGAGTTTGATTGCTTGTGACCGCCCTGGGATTATAGAGGCTCGTGCAGACGAAAAAACGGCCGCGTGATAGCGGCCGTTCGTTATTGCTGAGACATCGAAGCGCTCAACTCGCGCGCACTTCCACGCGACGCGGACGCGCTTCTTCACGACGCGGAATGGTCAGCTTCAGCACGCCGTTCTGCAGGTTCGCATCGATCTTCGCGGTGTCGAAGTCGTCGCTTATCGTGAATGCGCGTGCAAAGCGCGGCACGCGCAATTCGGCGTGATGCACACGCAGCGACGCCGTGACAGGGACGATTGCCTCGGCTTCGATGGTGAGACGCGAGTCATGCACTTTCACATCGAGTTTCTCGCGGGGCACGCCGGGCAGGTCGGCCCACAGCGTGATGCCCTGACTATCCTCGACGATATCGACCGCAGGCGTGACCGTCGTGCGGCGCACGGTGTCTTCCTTCTTGCGTGCAACTTCGTTTGCCTGACGCTCGGTGATTTGCGTGGTGTCGTTCATCATGTTCTCCCTGTGCCTTACTGAATGGTGATGGCGCGCGGCTTGGATGCTTCGCGCTTGCCGATGACGATAAACAAGGTGCCGTTTTCATAACGCGCTTCGACCTTGTCGGCATCCGCGTTTTGCGGCAGTTCGATCACGCGGCGAAACGCGCCCGTGAAGCGTTCCCTCGCGTAGGTGCGCGAGCCTTCGGTCAATGCTTCGGCGCGCCGTTCGCCGCTGATGGTGAGCAGGCCTTTGTCGACCGTCACGTCGAGCGATGCCGGCTCGACGCCCGGCACGAATGCCACGACTTCGATGGCTTCGTCGGTGCTGCCGACGTTCAGCGAGGGAAACGCATCCGCGCGGCTGGCGCGAATGCTGGAAGGCAGATTGCCGAGAAGCGAAGACATCTGCCGTTGCACGCGGTTCAGATCGCTCAGGAAGTCGCCGCCAAAATAAAAGTCACTCATGATTCGGTCTCCGATGTTACGGCCGTCAAGCCGGCAGCAGGAAGTTGAGATATGTCACCATGACAGCGCGCTGATTCGCTGCCTCTGCATGCAAGGTAGGTGCAACGGCTATCGTTTCAATATCGAAAAGCGTATTTTGGACGGGAATATTTATTCGTTTTCGTGCTCTTGAAATGCGCGTCGGCGCGCCTAGATTGAACCGTTTCGGCATGCGCCAAGCTCTTACAATGAAGTCCGACAGTTCAGACGAGGAGACGAGACATGAAGGTGTGCATTTATGGCGCAGGCGCGATCGGCGGCTGGATCGGCGTGAAGCTCGCGCAGGCGGGTTGCGATGTCAGCGTGGTCGCACGCGGCGCGACACTAAACGCCATTCGCGCGCACGGTCTGCAACTCGTCGAGAAAGATGCGACGCATGCCGTGAAGGTCGCGGCGAGCGCATCGCCCGAAGAACTCGGTGCGCAGGATCTCGTCGTGGTGGCGGTGAAAGCGCCCGCGATGGAAGCCGTGGCCGCGCAGATCGCGCCGCTTTTGAGCGAAAAGACCACGGTTCTGAGCGCGATGAACGGCGTGCCGTGGTGGTTCTGCGAAGGCCTGGGCGCCGATTTCGCGGGCAAGCGGCTGAGTTCGATCGATCCGCACGGCGCCATCGCCGCCGCCATTCCGGCCGCGCAAACGGTGGGCTGCGTGGTCCACGCGAGTTGCTTGGTTGAAGCGCCGGGCGTGATCCGGCATCATCAAGGCAAGGGTCTCATTCTCGGCGAGGCGGCGGGGCAGTCGGGCACGCGTGCCGAAGCGCTCGTTTCGCTCTTCACGAAGGCCGGTTTCGACGCGACGCTCTCGCCGCAGATTCAGCGTGACGTGTGGTTCAAGCTCTGGGGCAACATGACGATGAACCCGATCAGCGCGATCACCGGCGCGACCACCGACCGCATCCTGAGCGACGATCTCGTGCGCGGCTTCGTCACGAACATCATGCTGGAAGCGAAGGAAATCGGCGCGCGCTTCGGCATTCCGATTGAGCAGAATCCGGCGGATCGCCATGCCGTGACACTCAAGCTCGGTGCAATGAAAACCTCCATGCTGCAAGACGTGGAAGCGCGCAAGGCCGTCGAACTGGACGCGCTCGTGGCGTCGGTACGCGAACTGGGCGCCATGACCGGCGTCGCCACGCCTTTCACCGACGCCTTGCTCGGCCTCGCGCGTCTGCATGCCCGCACGCTGGGCCTTTATCCCGCATAACGACACAACGGCATAACGGCATGACGACACGTCAAAGGATGGCGATGGATCAGCACAACGCGCCGGAAGGCCGAAGCGAACTCACGGAACTGCGCGACATGCTGCGCGAGTTCGTGCGCGAGCGGGACTGGAGCCGCTTTCACTCACCGAAGAATCTGGCGAGCGCGCTTTCAGTCGAAGCGAGCGAATTGCTCGAACCGTTCACATGGCTGGCCAGCGGCGACAAGAGCGAGCTGGACGAGACGAAGCTCGTGGCGATTCGCCACGAAATGGCCGACGTGCTCGCGTATCTCGTGATGCTCGCCGATTCGCTCGACGTGGATCTGCATCGCGCGCTCATCGAGAAGATGGCGTTGAATCGCGCGAAGTATCCGGCGGACATGGTTCGCGGCGATGCCCGCAAATACTCCGAGTACAAAGCCGCAGATAACAAAGCGTATAAAAACAACGCGTATGAAAACAAAGGGGATGAAAACAAAGCGGCCGGGTACAAAGCCTGATGACGCGCCGTTTCGCGCGCGGTTAAGCTTGTGGATCACCGCCTTCAGAGGATTTGCCGATGGACTTCTCCCTCACGCCAGAGTTGACTGAATTGCAGGCGCGCGTGCGTGCCTTCATCGCCGAAGAGATCGTGCCGCTGGAGAGCGATGCGCGCTGCACGCCGCATGGCCCGGACGAGTCGCTGCGCGCGGAACTGATCGCCAAGGGCCGTCGTGCGGGACTTCTGTCGAGTCACGTATCGCCGGAATTCGGCGGCCTTGGGCTCAATCATGTCGCCAAGGCGATCCTTTTCGAGGAAGCGGGTTATTCGCCGCTCGGCCCGGTCGCGCTCAATATCGCCGCACCGGACGAAGGCAACATGCATTTGCTCGAAGCCGTCGCGACGCCCGAGCAGAAGGAGCGCTGGCTGCGTCCGCTCGCTGCGGGCGAGATTCGTTCGTGCTTTTGCATGACCGAACCGCCGCCGGGCGCGGGCGCCGATCCTTCCATGCTGCAAACGCTTGCCGTGCGCGATGGCGACGGCTACGTGATCGACGGCGGCAAGTGGTTCATCACGGGCGCACATGGCGCGTCGGTCGCGATCATCATGGCGCGTTTCGAGGATGGCCCCGCGACCATGTTCCTCGCCGATATGACGAGCCCCGGCATCGTGATCGAGCGCGCAATGGATTCGCTCGATACATGCTTTCCCGGCGGCCACGGCGTGGTGCGTTTCGAAGGCTTGCGCGTGCCCGCGCAAAACGTCCTTGGCGAAGCGGGCGAGGGGTTCCGATATGCGCAAGTGCGCCTGTCGCCCGCGCGTCTCACGCATTGCATGCGCTGGCTCGGCGCGGCCCGGCGTGCGCACGATGTCGCCACGGCGTATGCGCGTCAGCGTCAGGCGTTCGGCAAGTCGCTCGGCGAACACGAGGGCGTCGGCTTCATGCTCGCCAATAACGAAATGGATCTGCACATCACGCGCCTTGCCATCTGGCATTGCGCGTGGGTGCTCGACCAGGGCGTGCTCGGCAAACACGAATCGAGCGTCGCGAAAGTGGTGTCGTCCGAGGCGTTATGGCGTGTCGTGGATCGTTCGGTGCAAGTGCTCGGCGGACAAGGCGTCACGCACGAAACGGTCGTCGCGCGCATTTTCAGCGACATGCGCGCATTTCGCATTTACGACGGTCCGTCCGAAGTGCATCGCTGGAGCATCGCGCGGCGTATCTTGCGCGGTCAGCGGCCGCGCGCGGAGTAACGCGCGAGTACCGTGCTCAGGCAGCAGAAACGCTACCTAGTTCGCACCGGTCGCGCGTTGCGCTTGCCGTTGCTGGGAGACGATCTGTCCCGCGCGCATGGCATTGTCGGGATAGTTCAGCCAGTCGTTCGGATCGTAGCCGGCCGCGCGCCAGGCGAGAAACTCCTGCTTGACCTGAGCGCGTGTCTTCGGCGCGGAAGGGTCGCCGATCGGCGCGACCGGCTGGGCGAGCGCGCTCGCGGCACATGAGGCGACAGTCGCAAAAAGTATCAGATGGGAAAGACGAAATTTAGATGCCATGGCGATCACCTCGCATCGCGTCGAGCGGTTATTCCATTCTAGGCGACGGACACACGGCGGACACGTTAGAAGCGCCACTTATCCGCATCGAATAGAGGTGTTTTTGGTGAGATAGCCTTGAGTCAATACGGATGCTTCATTGTCGATCTTCCGTCTATCTCGTGTAAAAGGTTCCGCAATGATCGGCCTCGTCGGATCGGTACCACGCCTCGGGAAACCCCGTGTTGCAATGCAGCATCCCATTGCGTATGCTGTTCTGAGCGGGGCGGCTCACAGCCGCTCAAGAATATCAACAGACATCGACGCAATAACAAAGCGCCCGTTTTCGAGGGCGTTCGTCGAGGAGGCAGGTTAGCCTTACGAACGTCAGCTTGAAGGAGCCGCAAACATGGACTTGACCTTATCGTCTCTGCCGACGCTGCATGTTTTTTATCAGGAAGGCGGCTGGCATTGGGCCATCACCGTCGAACGTGCCGCGGGTGTCGGCATGAAAATCGCCGCTTATAGCGACGAAGGTTTTGATACGGAAGAGGAAGCGCGCGAAGACGGCGAGCAAGTGCTTCGCTCCGACGACTGGCGTTCGCGTCAAATCTTCAGCCGCGGCGAGCGGCAGCAGGGTTGCACATAACGGACGATCGTCGGGTCTCGTTGCTTCTCTGTCTTCTAGCTTTTCTGCGTTTTATCTTCGGCCGCGTTATGCGTGACACGCTGCGCGTCGTTATCGACACGAATCGCATGGGTCGATGTCTCTGTGCTTCTCTCTCTCGATGCACTCCGCTTCGCGATGCCTTGCATGAATTCGCTTCGCCGTGCAGTAGTCTGCGTTTCATCAATCCGCTAAGTCGAGCGCGGTAATGTTCGAGATGCAACGTGCGTCTTCAGCGCATGCTTTCTCAGCCGCCGATTCGCGGATTACCTACATGAACCACGACGAGCACCAACGGTTTCAGCCCAGCCCGAGCCTTTTGGACGCGACGCGAGATAGTTACCGCGAGGCGATTTATCGCATCGATATCGAGCCGGTCGTGGAGATGAAAATCGGCGAGCATAATGCCGATGTTGCTTCACTTCTTTCAAGGCATCACGTCTTTAGCGCGGTCTTCGTGACGGCCTTCAATCCATTCGGACACGTGCTTGAACCGGCGCATAACGCAAAGCGGCAGTGCTTGCTGATCGACCATATCGAACGAGCGGGCTTGCATGCGCTGCCCGGAGCCGGCATCGATCCGAAGGGAAAGTGGATCGCCGAAGCAAGTCTTTTCGTCCTCGGCACGACGCGCCAATTCGCCGATGCGCTTATGCAAAAGTTCGAGCAGAACGCCGTGGTTTATGTCGATGCTGCGGGTCTGCCTTGTTTGCTGTGGCATCCGGTTTATCGTTGAATTGGTATTCGCCGTTGATTCTTCATCACTGGGTTTCTAACTGACCGCGTCGCATGATTCGGACAGGTGGTGCTATGTGCACGCGCCAGTTGCTAACGTGATCGTCCATAAGCCACGCAACGCCATTGCAAGTAATGCGTGGCACGCGCGACAAACGTAGACAGTTTTCGACACCTTCGTCGACGATGTCTGCATGCCTTCTGCCCGATCGATTTGCCAACACTACCGAACGCTTCGGACCCGATACCGCGTTTGCAATCCGCGTCTTGCAAGCGTGTGACTTTGTTCTGCTTTTCGTTCGCGACAAGTCCTTTTGTCGAATGTCCGGCGTCCCATCAAAGTAGGAACATTCTGATTGTTACGAACGGTTAATCCGCGAGTAAATAGCGGCCTTCCGCTTCGGGCGTGACCTGCGTTTTGAAATCTTTATAAAACTATAAGAAATGAATAAGCATTCCTACCGGCTGGTTTTCAGTCGCGTGCGACGTATGTTGGTGGTAGTGGCTGAGTTTGCATCGGCCCACGGTAATGGTGCTGCACGGGGAGAAGGTCTTGCACGGCGCGCGCCCGTCGCCTCGATGTTTCAATCGGCTTTTAGCGCAATGGCCTGGGCGGCCATGCTGCTGCTCGGTTCGGCTTCCGGGCTGACGTTTGCACAGATCGTCGCCGCACCCGGTTCCGGCGCGCAGGTCATTCAAACTCAGAATGGTTTGAATCAGGTCAACATCGCGCGACCGTCCGGCAGCGGTGTTTCCGTCAATAATTTTTCACAATTCGACGTGCCTGCGAAGGGCGCGATTCTCAATAATTCGCCGGTCAACATCCAAAGCCAGCTAGCGGGATATATCTCGGGTAATGGGAATCTGACACCCGGCAATTCAGCGAAGATCATCGTCAATCAGGTGATGAGCAATGCGCCTTCCCAACTGCACGGGTATTTGGAAGTTGCGGGGCCTAAAGCAGAGGTGGTCGTCGCCAATCCGAATGGCTTGGTAGTCGACGGCGCGGGCTTCATCAACACTTCGCGCGTCATTCTCACCACCGGCACGCCGAATTATGGCCCGAACGGCAGTCTCGCGGGCTTCAATGTCACGGGCGGCAATATCACCGTGCAAGGCACGGGGCTGAATGCCACCAACGTCGATCAAGTTGATCTTCTGGCTCGCGCGATTCAAATCAATGCGGCGGTGTACGCCAACAAATTGAACGCCATCGCAGGTTCGAATCGGGTTGATCATGACACGCTTGCCGTGACGCCCATCGCTGGCAATGGTACAGCACCGGCAGTTGCGATCGACGTGAGCGCCCTGGGTGGTATGTACGCCAACCGGATCTTTCTCACGAGCAACGAGTACGGCGTCGGGGTGTCGACCAAGGGTGTGCTGGCCGCGCAAGCCGGCGATCTGACGCTGCAGTCGAATGGTCAGCTCGTGCTTGCCGGAACGACGAATGCCAGCGGCTCGATCAACGCATCGGCGCGCGATGGCATTTCGAACAGTGGCACGACTTACGCGCAAGGCAATGTCATCGCCACGACGAGTGGTGCGCTGAACAATAGCGGCACACTGGCCGCGCAGCAGAACACGTCAGTCAGCGCAGGCAGCGTCGCATCGACGGGGACGCTCGGCGCGGGCGTGAGTACCAATGGCGCGGTCGCTCAGAGCGGCGATCTGACCGTCATGGCCTCGGGCGCGGTAAGCGCGACCGGTCAGAACGTGGCGGGCGCAAGTGCGACGCTCTCCGGCAGCAGTATCAATCTTGCGGGCAGCCAGACCGCGGCAAACGGCGACGTTTCATTGTCCGCGACCGCAGGGGATCTAAACCTGTCGGGCGCGACGACGAGCGCGGGTTCATCGGTGGTGGCCCGTGCAGCAGGCGCGCTTGTAAATGATCACGGGGCCTTGACGGCTGGCGGCAGTGTGACGCTCGACGCGGGCAGGCTCTCGAATCAAGGGGGCCAGGTCTCGGCGCAAGGACCGCTCATCGTGCAGAGCGCGAGTCAGATTGCCAACCAGAGCGGCTCGCTCGTATCGCAAGGCGCGATGCAGGTGCGCGGCGGCATCATCGCGAACAATCAGGGGACGATGCAAAGTGCGGCGGCGCTGTCGGTGTCGGGGACATCGCTTGACAATATCGCTGGGCGCATCACGTCGCTCAACGGCGATGGCCTGACGCTGTCGACCACCGGCCAGCTCACAAACGTGGCTGGCGCGACCGCGACGGGCGCACAGGGTGGCGTGATCGGTGGTAATGGCGCGGTTACGCTCCAAGGCGGGAGCATCGCGAACCACGGCGCGGTGAGCGCGCAGACGGATTTGCAGCTCACGAGCGCCTCGCTCGATAACAGCAACGGCACGCTCGCGGCGGCCGGCAATGCGACGGTGAACGCCGGCACGCATCTGACCAACAACGGCGGGTCGATCACGGCGGGCCAGCGCGCCACACTGAGCGCGACCACGCTCGACAACAGCGCAGGGGTCGTGCAGGCGGCGCAGTTGTCGCTGAACGCGACGAGCCTCGTCAATCACGCGGGCATCGTTACGCAGACGGGCTCCGGGCCGATGACTGTCGCCGTATCGGGCACGCTGGATAATTCGAACGGCGGCACGCTGCAGACCAATAGCACAAATCTGACGTTGACACCCGCCACGCTCAATAATGACGGCGGCACGATTACGCATGCCGGGAACGGCACGTTGTCGATCAATGCTGCCAACGGCGCGGGCGCACTGTCGAACTCGGGCGGGACCATCCAGAGCAACGGGCAGGTCACCGCGCAGGCTGGAACTTTCAACAACGCAGCAGGCACGCTGATCGGCCAGAAAGGCCTTGCGGCCACAGTCGGCGGCACGCTCAACAACGCCAACGGCAAGCTGCTGTCCAATGCCGATCTGACTGTGACGAGCGGCACGCTGACCAATGACGGCGGGCAGATCGGCGCGGGCGCGAACGAAACGATTCGTACCGGATGGCTGACGAACAACGGCGGCTCCATTGTCGCCCCGAACCTCACGCTTGCGACCAGCGGCACGCTCGATAACAGCGGCGGCGACATCGAAGCGAACCAGCTCGCCTTGACCGCGACCGACTTGCTGAACCACAGCGGCACGATCACGCAGTACGGCACGGCGACGATGGGGTTCAACGTCGTCGGCACGTTCGGTAATTCGAACGGCGGCACGCTTCAGAGCAACAGCACCGACCTGACGCTCACGCCCGCCACGCTGATCAATGACGGCGGCGCCATCCTCGCGGCCGGCAGCGGCACATTGACGATTGCGCCCGGCAACGGCGCGGGCGCCTTCTCGAACGCGGGTGGCAAGATCATCGCGGCTGGCCAGATTGCGGCGCAAGCGGCCAGCCTGAACAACGCGAACGGGGTGCTAGCCGCGCAGGGCAATCTCGCGGCCAACATTGCGGGCGATGTGAACAACGCGCAGGGCGCGATGCGTTCGCTTGGATCGCTGTCGCTTGCGAGCGGCGGCGCGCTGAGCAACACGAATGGCCAGATTCAGTCTGGCACGGACACCGGCGATGCAAGCACGCTCGACGTTCAGGCGGCGTCCATCGATAACACGAGCGGGCTTATCGGCGATCTCGGTGCAGGCGACATGCACGTGCAAGGCGGCGGCCGGATCGTCAACAGCGGTGGCGTGGTCACGGGCAACGGTAACGTCGCCGTCGACACATCAACGCTCGTAAATACGAACGGCGCGCAACTCAGTGGCGCGAATGTCGCCGTGCAGGCGGACACCGTGGACAACAGCGCAGGCCAGATTGGCAGCCTTGCGGACACGATGGGCGATGTCGCCATCACGACCACCGGCGCGATCACGAACACGAACGGACAAATTGGCGCGAGTCACGATCTCCTGGTGACCGCGGCCACCCTCGCGGGCGGCGGTGCATACAGCGCGGCCGACGACGTTGCGGTGAACGTTCAGGGCAACTTCACGCTCGCTTCAGATTTGCAACTCAACGCCGGTCACGACCTGACCTTCACCCTGCCTGGCACGTTCAACAACGGCGCCGCGCTGGAGTCGGTCAACAACCTGAACGTCAACGCAGGCGACATCGCAAACAGCGGCGTCATGATGGCCGGCGGCACGCTCACCACGTACTCGAATACGCTGACGAACACCGGCGCGATCATCGGTGGCAGCGTCTCGCTGAATGCGAACAGCACGCTCTCCAACGTCGGACCGACCGCACTGATCGGCGCCACCGACAGCAATGGTTTGCTGGAGCTGCTCGCATCCGACATCGAGAACCGCGACGACACGACGATAACCGATACGCAGGCCACCACTGCGATCTTCGGTCTCGGCAACGTCGTGCTGGCAGGCGGCAAGGATGCGAACGGTAACTATACGAACGCAAACTTGATCCGCAACCAGTCTGCGCTGATCGAATCGGCGGGCGATATGGCGCTGCACGCCGATCAGGTCACGAACACCCGTACGACGATGACCACCACCGGGCTGAATCAGCCGGTCGATCCGAATCTGCTGACGCAACTCGGCATCAGTCTGTCTGGATGCACAGCGGTGGTTGCCGCCGCGTGCGCGGGTCAAGATGTGGGCTGGACCACCTCGACCCCGGACATGATTGGCGGCGTCGATATCGAGCCGCCGCACGGTGGCCAGTGGAACAGCGGCTACCAGTACACGACCTATACGGGCGTGGCGGTGGCGAACCTGATCGCCTCCATCAGCCCGCAAGCGCAGATCGTGGCGGGCGGCAATCTGGACGCGTCGAAGGTGGGGCTGTTCCAGAACTACTGGAGCGCGGTGACGGCGGTGAGCAACATCGCCGCGCCCGTTTCGCTCGACCAGAACAGCTGGCAGGGGCAATCCGCGCCTCAGGTGCAGATCACCTATTCGGGCTACTACCACTACAACAACTACGACAACTCGGAACACAACTGGACGCTG
Source organism: Caballeronia sp. GAWG2-1 (assembly GCF_023631405.1). Lineage (NCBI taxonomy): Bacteria > Pseudomonadati > Pseudomonadota > Betaproteobacteria > Burkholderiales > Burkholderiaceae > Caballeronia > Caballeronia sp. GAWG2-1. The sequence continues at coordinate 1,293 of NZ_JALQDD010000028.1, read as the reverse complement.
CCGTTTGGTGACGCGCCTTTCGTGGGCGGCCGGCCCGGTGGCTACAGTCAGGCCGCGCCTGCCGACGTCCGCTTGTACGCGTTGCCAAGCGACGAATCGAGCTTCGTTGCGGGCGGCACGCTTTCGGGCACGGGCATCAGCATCGACAACACGGCAGGCAACGCGGGCATTCCGTCGATGGGACTCGCGCCCGGTCAGGCGATGTCAGGCGTGACTATTGGCGGAGTGAACGGTAGTGCGGGCGCCGCCAGGGCAGGCACGGCGAGCGTCAATGGCGGCTCGGGCCTCGTGAATCCCGTCATCGCCAGCGCGACGGCGCTCAATGTCCTGGAGAATCTTTCGATTCCCGCAGGCGGATTGTTCAGTCGGACCACCGCGCCGGGCGTCACGTATCTGATCGCGACGAACCCGGCCTTCACGAACCAGAAGAGTTTCATCTCCAGCGATTACTACCTGCAGCAGCTCGACATCGACCCGCAGAAGGTTGAGAAGCGTCTGGGCGATGGCTTCTACGAGCAGCAGCTCGTACGCAATCAGATCACGTCGCTGACGGGCAAGGCGGTGCTGGGACCGTACACCGATCTCCAGTCGATGTACGAGGCGATGCTCGGCGCGGGTGCATCGCTCGCGCAATCGTTGAATCTGCCGCTGGGCATGAGTCTGTCGCCGGAACAGGTGGCGTCGTTGACGTCCAACGTCATCATCATGCAGACCGAGGTGGTCGACGGGCAGTCGGTGCTGGTGCCGGTGGTGTATCTGGCAAAGTCGAGTCAGCAGAACATGAACGGACCGCTGATCGCGGCGACCGACATCGATCTGAAGAACGCGCAGACCTTCACCAACAGCGGCACGGTGCAGGCGGGCAATACGTTGTCGATTCAGGGCAATCAGATCAACAACGCCTTCGGCACGCTGCAAAGCGGCGGCCTCATGTCGCTCACGACGAAGGGTAATGTCGATTTGACATCGGCGAGCGTGAACGCCGGCAGTCTCGCGCTGAATGCCGGTGGCGATTTGATCCTCAACACGGCGGTGAAGACGGTCGATCAGATCAGCCCGACGGGCGCCATGCGCACCACGGCAACGCTCGGACCCATCGCGAGCCTGAACGTCGCGGGCAACGCGGTCATCGTGACGGGCGGTAACGTCAAGCAGAACGCGGGCAACCTGAACGTGGGTGGCAACCTCGGCATGATCGTCGGTGGCGACTGGGATCTCGGCTCGGTGCAGACCGGTGAGCACAAGGTGGTCGAGCGCGCGAACGGTGTATCGAACACCGATATCAATCGGACG